>VGZQ01000015.1 GCA_016872535.1 Rhodospirillales bacterium
TTGAACGACCCGCAGAAAACGCACTTGCGGCCCCGCTCAAAGTTGGCCGCACACCCGAAAACCCTCGAACCCCCTATAACCATGCGCCTTTCCTCCTAGCACATGGTTACGAATCGCCCTAATTACCAATGTTTTTGTGGATAGGACTTTTGGGTTCGTTTCGCGATCCGACCGACCGGCGACGAACCCGTTTCCGGGTTTCGGAACGCCACCCAAACGACCGCCAGGTTTTGAGGAGAAACAGGATGTCGGAAGAATCACGACCGCTCTCCGGACGGGAGCGCACGTTCGCCAACGACGAGGTCATCGTCAGCAAGACCGATCTCAAGGGCAAGATCACCTACGCCAACCGCGTGTTCCTGCGGCTCGCCGACATGACCGAGAAGGAAGCCATCGGCGCGCCGCACAGCGTCATTCGCAATCCCACCATGCCGCGCTGCGTCTTCAAGCTGCTGTGGGACACGATCCAGAACGGCAAGGAAATTTTCGCTTACGTGGTCAACCGCTCCAAGAACGGCGACCATTACTGGGTCTTGGCGCACGTGACGCCGAGCCGGGATTCGTCGGGCAACATCGTCGGCTACCACTCCAACCGCCGCGTGCCCGACCGGCGCATCCTCGACCAGACCATCATCCCGCTCTACCGCAGTCTCCTGCAGGAAGAGGAACGGCACGCCAACCGCAAGGAGGGGATGCAGTCCGCCTACAACACGCTCGTCAACCTGCTCCAGGAAAAGAAGGTCGCCTATGACGAATTTATCCTCTCTCTCTAAAACCAACATGATGGCCGTCGCTACGGCCGTCATGGCGCTGGTCGCCTTAATCGATGAAATCGTATTGGGCGAACGGGCGATTTTGCTCATGACGCTGATGGTCATCACTTTGGCCCTGGCCGTCGGTGTCGTGTTCATGTCGCGCAAGGTCAGCGCGGCCGTCGTCCAAATGACCGCGGTGTGCAAGGCCATCGACCGCGGCGATTTTGAATCGCGCGTGGTCAACGTCACCGAAAAAGGCGACCTCGGCGAAATGATGCACGCCCTCAACGACGCGGTCGACCGCGCCGACGCCTACGTGCGCGAATCGGCGGCGTCGCTGGGCTACGTCGCCGAAAACAAGTATTTCCGCCGCATTCTCGAAACCGGCATGACCGGCGCGTTCCTCAACGCCAGCCGGGCGGTCAACGCCGCCGCCGGCGCCATCGAGAAGAAGGTCAAGGATTTCGGCAAGGTCACCCAGGCCTTCGAGACCAACGTCAAATCGGTGATCGGCACGGTCGCGGCCGCCGCGACCGAGCTGCAATCCACCGCCGAATCGATGGAAACCATCGCCAAGAACACCAGCGAGCGTTCGACCGCGGTTTCGGCGGCGTCCGAGGAGGCCTCGACCAACGTGCAGACGGTCGCGGCGGCGGCGGAGGAGCTTTCCGCTTCCATTTCCGAGATCAGCCGTCAGGTCAGCCAATCGAGCAAGATCGCGGCGACCGCGGTTGAAACCGCCAAGAACGCCGATGCCCGCATTCAAGGGCTGGCGTCGGCGTCGCAGAAGATCGGCGAGGTGGTGGAATTGATCACCTCGATCGCCGACCAGACCAACCTGCTCGCGCTCAACGCGACCATCGAGGCGGCCCGCGCCGGCGACGCCGGCAAGGGCTTCGCGGTGGTGGCGGCGGAAGTGAAGAACCTCGCCAACCAGACCGCCAAGGCGACCGAGGAAATCGGCACCCAGATCGGGGGCATTCAATCCTCGACCAAGGACGCGGTCGCCGCCATCGGCGAGATCAGCCGGATCATCGGCGAGATCAACCAAACCTCGTCGGCCATCGCCGCGGCGGTCGAGGAGCAGGGCGCCGCGACCCAGGAAATCGCCCGCAACGTCGAGCAGGCCTCCAAGGGCACCAGCGAGGTCGCGACCAACGTGGTCGAGGTCACCAAGGCCGCCGACGAAACCGGTCAGGCGGCCGCTCAGGTGCTGGAGGCGGCCTCCGAACTTTCCAAGCAATCCGAAGGCCTCGGCAAGAGCATCGACGACTTCCTGGTCGAACTGAAAAAAGTCGTCTGACATCCACAAAGCGAACTGTCCGCGCCGCGCCTCTATCAAGGCGCGGCGCGTTTCGTTTATGCTACCCGGGAATATCCGGAGTTTCCGTCATGCGTCCCCTCGCCGAATTTCCCGCCGCCGATCGCCGCCGCGTGACGCGGGTGATGGCCGACATCGACGACACCATCACCAGCGACGGCTTGGTGTCCTCGGCGGCGCTGGCGGCGATCGAGCGGCTGACGGCCGCCGGGATCGACGTCGTTCCGGTCACCGGCCGGCCGGCGGGCTGGTGCGACCACATCGCGCGCATGTGGCCGGTGGCGGCGGTGATCGGCGAAAACGGCGCCTTTTATTTCCGCTACGACCGCGAGCGGAAAACGTTGCAGCGGCGCTTTTTCCTCGACGCCGCGGCGCGCGCCGCCAACCGCCGCCGGCTCGAGGACCTCGGCCGCGACATCCTCGCCCGGGTGCCGGGCGCGGCGCTGGCCTCCGACCAGGCGTATCGCGACGCCGACCTCGCCATCGATTACTGCGAGGACGTGCCCCGCCTTCCGCAAACCACCGTCGACCGAATCGTCCGAACGATGACGGCGGCCGGCGCGCACGCGAAGGTCAGCTCGATCCACGTCAACGCCTGGTTCGGCGATTACGACAAGCTGACCATGGCCCGCATTTTGTTCCGTGAACGGTTCGCGGCCGACCTGGAAAGGGTCCGGGACACCGTCGTCTATGTCGGCGATTCGCCCAACGACGAACCCATGTTCCGGTTCTTCCCCTTCGCGGTCGGCGTCGCCAACGTTCGCGATTTCGGGGATCGCCTGAAAACCCGGCCGGCCTTCGTCACCCGCGCGCGCGCCGGGCTCGGCTTCGCCGAAGTGGCGGAAGCCTTGCTGGCGGCGAGAAAGGGTCGCCGCGTCAGCCGGTCTCGTTCGCGCCCTCGACCGCGTACACGACGGTCGGGGTCGCGCGCCCGCGCACGGTGATGGCGCCGATTTCGCGATAAGCGAATCGGTCGCCCGCCGCCACCCGGGTGCTGTGCGACGCCAGCACGTAGGTGCCGTGCTGCTTGTTGAGCTGTTCCAGCCGCGCCGCGACGTTGACTTCGTCGCCATGGCACGTAAACACCAGTTGCTCGCCCGCGCCGACCGCGCCGACGGTCATCGGACCGGTATTTATGCCGCAGCGGGTCTTGAGCGCGAGTCCGGGCCCGAACGACCGCGTTTCGCAAATTTTCCGGATTCCGAGGGCGGCGCGCAGGGCGTTGGCGGCGTGATCGGCATCCCCGACCACGGTATTGAACCCGACCAGCAGGGCGTCGCCCTGGAAATGGATGATGGCGCCGCCGTGGCGGACGATGACGTCGGACAGCGCGGTGAAATAGTCGTTGAGCATCGCCGACAGCGTCTGCGGCGAGACTTTTTCGGAAATGGTCGAAAAGCCCTCGATGTCCGTGAACAGCACCGTGGCGGTGCGCAACTCGCCCTCGCCCGCGCGGATGGGGCGTTCGGCCGACGCAATGCGCTCGGCGATTTCGGGCGACACGAAGCGCGCCAGGTCGCGGGCCGCGACACTGTCGGCGACCGCCCGCAACAACACGCGGCGGGCGCGCCCGACCGCGATCGCCAGGATCCCGGTGACCAGCAGGATGCTGAGAATTTTGTCGATCTCGCCGCCGACCAGAATCCTGTTCGAGGTCAGATAGGCGACGTAATCCCGGGTAACGGGATTCATGATCAGCATGCCGCCCGACACCGAATACCACAGCAGGCCGGCCCAACCGAGGGCGGCGACGACTCCGGCGACGATCACGTATTTCGGCTCGAACCTGAGCGCGCGCAGCGCGATGAAGATGAAGACGTACAGCAACGTCGGTGCCTTCAGGTAGAACGCCGGCGGCTGCATGTATTGAATGTGAAACGACCAGATCAGCCCCATCAGCAACGCCATGTCGAGGACGATGGAGGCCATCACCGCCCAGTCGGGCAGGCGGCCGCGATGGGCCGCGACCAGTCGCGCGGTCGTGAACGCAAGATAGGCGGTGAGCGCCCACGGCACCGGCTGAAACTCGGCCAGTTGCCCGGTCTTGGGCGCGACCGCCCACAGCGCCGCGAACACGAGGCCGAGGGCGAACTGCACCCAGCCGATCAGGATTTCGCCGTGGCGCTGCTGGCGGAGAATGATGTCCTGGACGCGGGCCGGTATCCGGCCGCCGGGCCGCTCGCCCAAAACCGCCGTCGCCAACCGGTCGAGAAACGCCGTCATGGGCGCGCGTTGTGCCGGCCCGTCGCCAGATTTTGTTTCCGCCCGCCGTCGTAACGGCGAACCGACTCTTTCAGCGCCTCCTGCTTGTTGATCAGATGGCGGCGGAGAACGGACGCCAGCGTTTCCCCGTCGCGGCTTTCGAGCGCGGCGAGCATTTGCCGGTGTTCCTCCATCGCCTCGTTCCAGCGCTCGGCCGACACGTTCGCCGCCTTGCGCGCGTGCCGCACGCGGCCCGCAAGCCCGAAATAGATGCGCGCCAACGTCGGATTGCGCGTCGCCGCCATGATCGCTTCGTGAATGCGCTGATTGAGGCGGAAATAGGAATCGAGATCGCCGCGCGCGTGATGTTCGGCCATTTGCCGATGGAGCGCGCGAATATCCGCGACTTCGTCGTCGGTGATGTGGCGGCACGCCAATTCGCCCGAGAGCGATTCGAGCGCGCCCATGATCGGAAACAGTTCGTCGATCGATTCGGCGGTAAGGGTGGCGATACGCGCGCCGCGCCGGGGCATCGGTTCCAGCAGCCCTTCGGCGGTGAGTTCGCGGAAGGCTTCGCGCAGCGGCGTGCGCGACACGCCGAGCTTGCGCGCGAGCGCGATCTCGGTGACGCGCGTTCCGGGTTCCAACTCGCCCGAATAGATCATGGCGCGCAGGCGTTCGGCGGTGACGCGATGCAGCGCGCCGCGCCGTCGCCCGCGATTGCGGCCTCTGGATTCGCGCGCGGGAGCTCCACGATCGTTCATGGTCGATTCTCCGTCAAGGATTGCTCGAGAAGCCTGGCGACGTGCATGGCGCTTTGTCCGGCGGCGTCGGCGATCTGGTGGCGGCAACTGGTGCCGTCGGCGACGACAATATCGTCCGCCCCGGCTTGCGCCAATGCCGGCAGCAGGGATTCCCGCGCCATGCGCATGGAAACGTCGAACGTATCGGCGCCGAAACCGAAGGCGCCCGCCATGCCGCAGCAGCCGGCGTCGATCGTTTCGACCCTGAGGCCGGGCACCAGACGCAACACCCGCTCGACGGCGGAAACGACGCCGAACGATTTCTGGTGGCAATGCGGATGCAGAAGCGCGCGCTTGGGCAAAGGCTTCAGCGGCAGCGCCAGCCGCCCGGCGGCGGCTTCCTCGGCGAGGAATTCCTCGAACAGCTTGGCGCGGTCGGCAAGCGCCTTGGCCTCGTCGCCGGGCAGGAGGGCAGGGATCTCGTCGCGGAGGCCGAGCAGGCACGAAGGCTCGAGGCCGACGATCGGCACGCCCCGCCTGGCGAACGGTACCAAATGGGCGAGCAGGCGGCCGGCCTCGGCGCGGGCCTCGGCCACCATGCCGGCGGCCAAATAGGTGCGCCCGCAGCAGAGCGGGCGCCCGCCGTCGTCGGGCTTGGCGAGATGGACGCGATAGCCCGCCGCCGCCAGCACGCGAACGGCGGCGCGCGCGTTTTCGGGCTCGAAATAGGTGTCGAAAGTATCGACCCACAGCACGATTTCGCGCGCGGCGGGATCGATGGGCGCGGCCGATGCGTCGCGCCTGGGATCGAACGGATCGGCCGCGAATTTGGGCAGCGAACGCCGCGCGCTCAAACCCAACACGCGCTCGGAAAGCGCCGCGAGGCCGGGAATCCGGTCGCGCAGCCGCATCAGCCACGGCATCCGCGCCATCACGGGCGCGTAGCGCGGCAGGTGCGCGATCAGCTTGTCTTTGAGCGGCACGCCCAGGCGGCGGGCGCGCTGGTACAGGACCTCGATCTTCATGCGCGCCATGTCGACGCCGGTCGGGCATTCGCGCCGGCAGCCCTTGCAGCCGACGCAGAGCTTCATCGCCTCCGCCATGTCGTCGGAGAGAAGCGCGTCGCGGCCGAGCTGGCCGGACAGGGCGAGGCGCAGCGCGTTGGCCCGTCCGCGCGTCACGTGCGCCTCGTCGAGCGTCGCGCGGTAGGACGGGCACATGACGCCGCCGTCGCGCTTGCGGCAGGCGCCGTTGTTGTTGCACATCTCGACCGCCGGGGCGAAGCCGCCCCATTCCGACCAGTCGAGCGCGGTCTCGAACTTTTCCGTCGCGTAGCCGGGCGGATAGCGGAACAGAGTCCGGTCGTCCATGCGCGGCGGATCGACGACCTTGCCGGGGTTCATCCGGCCCTCGGGGTCGAAGGCGCCCTTGACCTCGGCGAAGGCGCCGACCATGCGGCTCCCGAACATCGGCTGGTGGAACTCGGAACGCGCCAGGCCGTCGCCGTGTTCGCCCGAATGCGAGCCCTTGTATTCCCGCACCATCGCGAACGCCTCCTCGGCGATGGCGCGCATCTTCTTGACCTCGATCTCGGATTTGAGGTTGAGCACCGGGCGCACGTGCAGGCAGCCGACCGAGGCGTGCGCGTACCAGGTCCCGGTGGTGCCGTGCTTGCGGAAGACCGCGGTCAACCGGTCGGTGTATTCGGCCAGGTCTTCGAGCCGTACCGCGCAATCCTCGATGAACGAGACCGGTTTTCCATCGCCCTTCATCGACATCATGATGTTGAGGCCGGCCTTGCGCACGTCCCAGACGTCGCGCTGCAGTTTCGCGTCGGTGATTTCGATCACCGAGTCGGTTAGACCCAAATCGCCCATCAATTCGGAGAGGCGTTTCAGGCCGCGCAGTTGCTCGTCGCGATCTTCGCCCGCGAATTCGACCAGCAGCAGCGCTTCGGGCTCGCCCCGCACGAACTGGTCGACGGCGGCGCGGAACATGGGAATCGCGCGCGCGAGATCGATCATGGTGCGATCGACCAACTCGACCGCCGACGGATCGAGCCGGACGATGTGCTGGGCCGATGCCATCGCCTTGTAGAAGGTCGGAAAGTGACAGACGCCGAGCGCCCGGTGCGGCGGCAGCGGCGCGAGATCGAGCTCGAGGGCGGTGGTGAAGGCGAGCGTTCCTTCCGAACCGACCAGCAGATGGGCGAGATTGGCCGCCGCGCGGTTGTGGCCGCGGAGCGTGCCCGAGGCGGGCGCATCGCGCACCACGGCGTCGATGTTGTAGCCGCCGACCCGGCGCATCAGCGCCGGAAAGCGCGCCGCCACCTCGTCCGCCTCGCGCGCGCCCAGGGCGAACAGCTTTTCGGCCAATGGTCCGAGCGGCGCGGGGAGGCGGCCCAAGTCCGCGTCCCACGGGATTTCGCCGAAACGCACCGCCTGGCCGTCCGGCAACAGCGCCTCGATGGCGCGCACGTTGTCGCGCATGGTGCCGTAGCGAAGCGAGCGGGTGCCGCAGCTGTTGTTGCCGGCCATGCCGCCGAGGGTGGCGCGGTCGCCGGTCGAAATGTCGACCGGGAACCAGAGCCCGTGCGGCTTGAGGAAGGCGTTGAGCCGGTCGAGGGTAATGCCCGGCTCGACCGTGACGGCGCGGGCGCCCGCATCGAAGGCCAGCACCCGGTCGAGATACTTGGAGACGTCCACCACCACCGCCCGGCCGACCGTCTGGCCGCACTGCGAGGTGCCGCCGCCGCGCGGCAGCACCGGCGCGCCGGCATGGTGCGCGACTTCGAGCATGCGCCGGACGTCGTCGGCGGTGCGCGGCACCACCACGCCGAGCGGCTCGATCTGATAGATCGAGGCGTCGGTGGCGTAACGCCCGCGGCTGAAGGGATCGAACAGCACCTCGCCTGCGATCCGCGCCTTGAGGCGGCGGGCGAGGTCCGGATCGCCGGGCGAATAGGGAGATTTATTTTTCGCCGACGGGCCGAAATCGCGGCGGTGGACAAGGGTCGTGGTCATGGGATGTGGGCGAGCCTAAAGCGGTCGGTCCGAAACACAAGCCAAGGCGGCGGCTATGACGCAGCGCAATAAAAACATGTGCGTTTGCAAATGGTTAGCCCATCAGGGTAGGTCAAAACTACCCGTGCGCGGCGTTGTTGTCCCTGCCGCTGTATGCATAATGCCACCCTCCCGAAAAGTTTTGCATACAATCGAACAAAGGACTCCTCGCCCATGCCCCGTCAGCCCGGCCGCCATTTCCTCCAGATTCCCGGCCCCACCAACGTCCCCGACCGCATCTTGAGGGCGATCGACCAGGCGGTCATGGACCACCGCAGCGCCGAATTCGGCCAGTTGGCGCTCCGCGTGCTGGGCGAGGTCAAGAAGGTGTTCAAGACCAAGGGACCGGTGGTGATCTTTCCCTCCTCCGGTACCGGCGCGTGGGAAGCGGCGATGGTCAACACGCTCTCGCCCGGGGACACCGTTCTCATGTACGAGGTCGGCCAGTTCGCCATGCTGTGGGTGGACATGGCCAAGCGCCTCGGCCTGAAGGTCGAGTTGATCGAGGGCGACTGGCGCACCGGCGTCAACGCCGACACGATCGAGGAAAAGCTCCGCGCCGACAAGGCGCACGCCATCAAGGCGGTCTGCATGGTCCACAACGAGACCGCGACCGGCATCACCTCCAACGTCGCCGCGGTGCGCAAGGCGATGGATCGCGCCCATCACCCGGCGCTGTTGATGGTCGACACCATCTCCTCGCTCGCCTCCATCGACTACCGCCACGACGACTGGGGCGTCGACGTGGCGATCGGCGGCTCGCAGAAGGGGCTGATGCTGCCGCCGGGAATCAGCTTCAACGCCATCAGCGACAAGGCGCTGGCCGCCAGCAAGACCGCGAAGCTGCCGCGCGCCTATTGGGAATGGCAGATGATGCTGGAGCCGAACAAATCGGGTTTCTTTCCCTACACGCCGGCGACCAACCTGCTCTACGGCCTCGAGGAAGCGCTCAAGATGCTGTTCGAGGAAGGGCTCGACAATGTGTTCGCGCGCCACGAGCGCCACGCCGAGGCGACCCGGCGCGCGGTCCAGGCCTGGGGCCTCGAAAACCAGTGCGTCAATCCGGCCGAATATTCGGCGACCATCACGGCGATCCGCGTGCCCGACGGCTACGACTCGGATGCCCTGCGCGCCGTGATTTTGGAAAAATTCAACATGGCGCTCGGCACCGGGCTCGCCAAGGTCAAAGGCAAGGTGTTCCGCATCGGCCATCTCGGCGATTTCAACGACCTGATGCTCGCCGGGACCTTGTCGGGCGTGGAGATGGGCCTGCAGCTGGCCGGCATTCCCCACCAGCGCGGCGGCGTCGCGGCCGCCCTCGACTATCTCGCCACCGGCGACGCCCAGCGCGCCGCGCGGCCGAAACGGGTCGCAACCGCCTAATTTAAAGTAATTTTCCGGCGTTTTGGGCCCGGGACCTTGAGGTCCCGGGCCTTTGTTTTTGCGTTTTCGGGTCGGCTCCGGCAGGATTGCATACAATCGACCTCGGAGCCCTCGCCATGCCTCGCCGCGCGGGAAGGCATTTTCTGAACATCCCGGGCCCGACCAACGTGCCCGACCGGGTCTTGCGCGCGCTCGACCGCGCGGTCATCGATCATCGCGGACCCGAATTCGGCGAACTGGCCTGCGGCGTCCTCGACGCCGCGCGCAAGGTGTTCAAGACCAGGGGCCCGGTGGTGATCTTTCCCTCGTCCGGCACCGGGGCGTGGGAAGCGGCGCTGGTCAACACGCTCTCGCCGGGCGATGCGGTGCTGATGTGCGAGATCGGGCATTTCGCCACCTTGTGGGCGGAGCTCGCGCGCAAGCTCGGCCTCAAGGTCGAAGTCATCCCCGGCGATTGGCGCACCGGCGCCGCCGCCGACAAGATCGAAGAGAAACTCCGCGCCGACAAAGGCCACGCGATCAAAGCCGTGTGCGTGGTTCACAACGAAACCTCGACCGGGGTGGTTTCCGACGTGGCGGCGGTGCGCAAGGCCATCGCCCGCATCCGTCATCCGGCGCTGTTGCTGGTCGACACCATTTCGTCCCTCGGTTCGATCGACTATCGCCACGACGAATGGGGCGTCGATGTCACGGTCGGCTGCTCGCAGAAGGGCCTGATGCTGCCGCCCGGCCTCGGCTTCAACGCGATCGGCGAAAAGGCCCTGTTCGCCGCCAAGGGCGCGCGCTCGCCGCGCGCCTACTGGGACTGGCAGGGCATGCTGGAGCCGAACAAAACCGGCTTCTTTCCCTATACGCCGGCGACCAACCTGCTCTACGGCCTCGAGGAAGCGTTCAAGATGCTGTTCGAGGAGGGCCTCGACAACGTCTTTACCCGCCACGCGCGGCATGCCGAGGCGACCCGACGCGCGGTCCAGGCCTGGGGCCTCGAACTCCAGTGCGCCAATCCGGCCGAATATTCCGCTTCGCTGACGGCGATCCGCGTGCCCGACGGCCATGACGCCGACGCGGTGCGCCGCGTGATCCTGGAGCGTTTCGACATGTCCCTCGGCGCCGGGCTCGGCAAGATCAAGGGCAAGGTCTTCCGCATCGGGCATCTCGGTGATTTCAACGATTTGATGCTGGCGGGCACCCTTTCGGGCGTGGAAATGGGCCTGCACATCGCGGGCGTTCCCATCCAGCGGGGCGGCGTCGCGGCCGCCCTCGATTACCTCGCGGGCGGCGCATCCGGAAATAATTAGCGTTGGATCGCGGCCCGGAACGGGGCATAATTCCTGAAACTTTTGCATACAAAACAGGGAGGACGACCATGAAACCCAATCGCTTCATAATCGCCTTCGCCGCCGCCGCGCTGCTCGGCGCGTCGCCGGCGTTCGCCCAGGGTCTTGAGGTCAAGATCGGCCACGTGGGCGAGCCGGGGTCGCTGTTCGACATCTCGGCCAACGAATTCGCCAAGCGCGCCAACGCCAAGCTTGGGACCAAGGCCAAGGTCGTGGCCTACGGATCAAGCCAGCTCGGCGGCGACAAGGAGCAGATGCAGAAGCTGCTGCTCGGCACCCTCGAACTGGCGGTGCCCTCCACGGTCATGACCTCGGTCGTCGATCAGTTCGGCGTGTTCGAGATGCCGTATCTGGTCAAGGACCGCGAGCACATGAAGCGGATCGAAAAGGAAGTGGTGTGGCCCAAGCTCGCGCCGCTCGCCGCCGCCAAGGGCTACACCCTGATTGCGGTCTGGGAGAACGGCTCGCGCCACATCACCAACAACGTCCGGCCGATCGTCAAGCCCGAGGACCTGAAGGGCATCAAGCTGCGCGTCCCTGAGGGCAAGTGGCGGGTGAAGATGTTCCAGGCCTACGGCGCCAACCCCTCGGCCATGAAGTTCTCCGAGGTCTTCACCGCCCTCAAGACCGGGACCATGGACGGGCAAGAGAACCCCTATTCCCAGATCTACAGCGCCAAGTTCCACGAAGCGCAGAAATATCTTTCGATCACCGATCACGTCTACACCCCGGCCTACGTGATCGCCGGCACCAAGCGTTGGGAGGCGTTGCCCGCCGACGTGCGTAAGATCCTGGCCGATACCGCCAAGGAGACCCAGGCGTTCGTCTACGAAACGGCGGCGAAGATGGAGAAGGACCTGCTCGACAAGATCAAGGCCACCGGGGTCGCGGTGAACAACGCCGACAAGGACGCCTTCGTCAAGGCGAGCGCGGGCATCTACAAGGAATTCGGCGATTAGGTCGCCGGCGCGGGCGAAATGATCGCGCTGGCCAACAAGATCCGCTGACGGCGCCGGGTCGGCGCGGCGGGCGGACGCCATCGGCGTCCGCCGTCGCCCGCGTCCGCCCATGGGGGAACAACACGTGACCGTCAAGACCGCGCGCAGGGCCTTCGAGCGCCTGCTCGAAGGCATCGTCATCGTGCTCACGTCCGGCCTCTTTCTGCTGGTCGTGGTGGCGGTGATTTTCCGCAAGAGCGGCAATTCGATCATCTGGTACGACGAAATCGCCGAGGTGATGCTGGCCTGGCTCACCTATTACGGCGCGGCGCTGGCGGCGCTGAGGCGCGGCCATATCGGCGTCACCACCGTGGTCAACATGTTCCCGCGCTTCTGGCGGCTGGCGTCGTTCGTGGTCGCCGAGGCCACGGTCGCGGCCTTCTTCGTCCTGCTCGCCTGGGTCGGCTGGCGCGTGCTCGACGTGCTGACCATCGACTTTCTCGCCACCTTGCCCGAACTGTCGTCGGTCTACACCCATTCGGTAATTCCGATCGGCGCGGTGCTTTACCTGATCGCGCAGGGCTTGAGCCTGCCCGAAGGTTGGCGCGCGGCCCGGCGCGGCCGCGAGACGGCGGCGGAGGAGTTCTAGGCCATGCTGCTGCTGATCATGGTCGTGGCGCTGTTCGCGCTCGTTCTCATCAACGTGCCGATCGCGGTCGCGCTCGCCGTCGTCACCGTGGTGACGATGGTGGCGACGCAAGGAATCGATATTCTCCCCAACGTCGCGCTGGTGATGTACACCGGCGCGACCAAGTTTCCCCTGATCGCCATACCGCTGTTTATCCTGGCGGGCGCGATCATGAACGCGACCGGCATTTCGCGCCGCCTGATCGCGTTCGCCTCCGCCGTGCTCGGCTTCATCCGGGGCGGATTGGCGATGGTCAACATCGGCGCCTCGATGTTCTTCGCCGAGATTTCCGGCTCGGCGGTCGCCGACGTCGCGGCCATCGGCTCGATCCTGATTCCGGCGATGAAGAAGAAGGGCTATCCGGTCGCGTTCGCGACCGCGGTCACGTCCTCGGCCGCGACGCTGGCGGTCATCATTCCACCCTCGATCCCGATGATCCTCTACGCGGTGATGGCCGATACCTCGGTGACGCAGATGTTCGTGGCGGGCGTGATTCCGGGCGTGCTCGGCGGCCTCGGCCTGATGGGCGTGTCGTACCTGTTCGCGCGCCGCTACAACTACCCGGTCGAGGAAGTGTTCAACCTCTGCAACGTCTGGCGCACGTTCAAGGACGCCGCCTGGGCGTTGACCCTGCCGTTCATCATCCTGGGCGGCATCTTCTCCGGCTGGGTGACGGCGACCGAGGGCGCCGGGCTCGCCGTGTTCGCGGCCCTTTTCATCGGCGTGGTCATCTATCGCGAACTCGACGCCAAGCAGCTGGTCAAATCGGTGATCGAGGGCGGCGAGCAGACCGCCGTGGTCATGCTGCTGGTGGCCTCCTCCGCCCTGATCGGCGTCTACCTCACCGAAATCCGCATGCCGCAGGCGCTGGCGCAGGGCATCCTCGCCGTCACCGATTCCCAATGGGTGGTGCTGGCGATCCTGAATGTATTCTTTCTGGTCATCGGGCTGTTCCTCCATTCGGCGGCGGCGATCATCCTGGTGGTGCCGATCGTCATGCCGCTGGTGCTACAGATGGGGATCGACCCGGTCCATTTCGGCATCGTCGTCACCATCAACCTCGGCATCGGCCAGCAGACCCCGCCGGTGGCGAGCGTGCTGATGGCGGCCTGCGCCATTTCCAAGGCCGACATCTGGGAAGTGACCAAGGTCAACGTCTGGTTCGTCGGCGTGCTGGTCGCGGTGCTGCTGCTGGTGACCTACGTGCCCATCGTCGCCCTGTTGCCGATCGAGCTCTTCTACCGCTAGGCTCGCGTCATGACCGACACCGTTCTCGTCGCCCGCGACGGCGCCATCGCCACCGTCACCCTGAATGCGCCGGAAAAACTCAACGCCCTCGACCTCGCCGCCTGGACGCGGCTGGGCGAGGCGATCGGCGAATTGTCGGCGGACGAGGCGCTGCGCTGCGTGGTGATCCGGGGCGCGGGCGATAAGGCGTTCGCCGCTGGCGCCGACATTTCCGAATTCGCGACGGTGCGGAAGGATTCCAAGGCGTCCAAGGTCTACGGCCAACGGGTCGCCGCCACCATGCAGGCGGTGATGGATTGCCGTCACCCGACCGTGGCGCTGATCCGGGGTGCCTGCGTCGGCGGCGGGCTCGAGGTCGCGGCCTGCTGCGATCTCCGCATTTGCGGCGAATCCTCGCGCTTCGGGGTGCCGATCAAGAAACTCGGCCTGGTCATGGCCTACGGCGAGTTGTCGAAGCTGGTGGCGCTGGTCGGGCGCGCGGTTGCGCTCGAAATCCTGCTCGAAGGCCGCGTGTTCGGCGCCGCCGAAGCGATGGAAAAGGGTCTCGTTACCCGCGTCGTCCCCGACGCCGAAGTCGAGACGGAAGCCTACGCCGCGGCCACAAGGATCGCCGAAGGGGCGCCGCTGGTCGCGCGCTGGCACAAGAAATTCGTCAACCGGATGCTCGATCCTCGTCCCTGGAGCGAAGCGGAAAAGGACGAAGGCTTCGCCTGCTACGACACCGAGGATTTCAAGGAAGGCGTCAAGGCGTTCCTCGCAAAGCGCGATCCCGCCTTCAAGGGACGCTAACCATGCCGCGATCAAGCGGACCCGTGTGCCGATCATGCCACCCCCCACCCCAGCCCTCCCCCGCAAGGGGGGAGGGAGCTTTATTTCCAGAATTCCCCCTCCCCTCGCGGGAGGGGGTTAGGGGGAGGGGGTGGGTCTGGCGAATGTCGCTGGCTAGGCCATGACCGCGCGCCCGGGGAATCTCCAAGGTCCGCTCGCCGGCCTGAGGGTCGTCGAATTCGCCCACATCATGGCCGGGCCGGTTTGCGGCCTGATGCTCGCCGACATGGGCGCGGACGTGATCAAGGTCGAAAAGATTCCGGACGGCGACGATTCGCGGCGCTTTCTTCCGCCCCTGCAAGGGGGCGAGCCCGCCGCCTTCATGATGATGAACCGCAACAAGCGGGGCATCGCCCTCGATCTCAAGAACCCGGGCGGGCGCGAGGCGGCGCGGCGCCTGATCGCGCGCGCCGACGCGGTGATCGAAAACTACCGCAAGGGCACCATGGAAAGGCTCGGCCTCGGCTACGAGGCGTGCGCACGGGAAAACCCAGGCCTCGTCTGGTGCGAGCTTTCCGGCTTCGGCCGCACCGGCCCCTACGCCGACCGCGGCGGGTTCGACCTGATCGCGCAGGGGATGAGCGGGCTCATGAGCATCACCGGCGAAGGCGAAGGCCGCCCGCCGATGAAGGTGGGGGCTCCGCTCACCGACATCACCGCCGGCATCCTCGGCGCCATGGGCATCCTCGCCGCCATCCATGCCCGCGGCCAGACCGGCAAGGGCCAGCGCGTGGATACCTCGCTGTTCGAGGCGGGCATCGTCCACACCTATTGGCAATCGGCGATCGCGTTCGCCACCGGCGTTTCGCCCGGCGCGCTCGGCACCGCGCATCCCCTGAACGCGCCCTATCAGGCGTTCCACGCCGCCGACGGCTGGATCACCGTCGGCGCCGCCAACCAGGCCAACTGGCTGCGCCTGGTCGAGGCGTTGGAAGCGCCCGAACTTGCGAATGACGCCCGTTTCGCCGACAACGCCAAGCGGATGGCGAACCTGAAGGCGCTCGAAGCGGCGCTCGCCCCCCATTTCGCGCGGCGGACGGCGGCGGAATGGCTCGCGCGGCTCGAGGCCGCGGGCGTCCCCGCCGGGCCGGTGCTGGACATCGACCAAATGCAGCGCGATCCGCAGACGCTCGCGCGCGACATGGTGGTGACGGTCGATCACCCCAAGGCGGGCGCGGTGAAAACCTTGGGCCTGCCGGTGAAATTCTCGGCGACGCCCGGCAAGGTCGCGCGAGCGGCGCCGACCTTCGGCCAGCACAGCCGCGAAATCCTCGCCGAATGCGGCTATGCCGCGGCCGAGATCGAGAAACTGATCGCTTCCGGCGCGGTGGCGGCGGACTGAAATCGTTACTTCAGTTATTCGTAATAACTTTTGGCGGATTTGAAATCGTCCAAAAGACTACGGCTAACCGAGAAAAAATTATCAATCGCTTCCATCGTGCTACGCAGTTGTATCAGATCGATTATTTCAAGCGAAATGTGTAGGGGGCTTCCCCTGCGGTTCGTTGGATATCTAAAAGTTTCTGAAACTGGGTCAATTTTGGAAAATTCGGCGATGCATTGCTCGACAGCATCTATGCTATGTTCTTTAGGATCTTCAGCACCAACCTCTTTCAAAATTCCGCGAAAAGCTTTCCATAAATCCTCAAGCTTATGATGAGACCAGTTCGACGTGACAACGCTCGCCGAAGAGTATTCTTCCAACATACTTTTTAAAGTCAATTCCAAGAAGTGCCGATAACAAAAAATGATTGGATAAACCAACTTCTGTGTTTTCCAAGCCTCGGTATATGTATGCTCTATCAGAGTATCAGCGGCCAACTTGTAGCCTATTGTCATGTGATAAAGGCGTTCATTGGAAAACTGATGCAAAATTGCTCCAGACGCGGACAGGCTTTTGGAAAATAATTTGTCTCCAATCATTGGCCACTTGAACTCTTGTTCAAGCAGATCATTGAAATTCGATTCATTCATGACATGAAGGAAGAGTAGGACAAATTACGCCGCCCGTGCCCTGACCTCGGTCCGCACGCGGGATTCGGTCTTGCGCCGCGCGACCTCCAGATCGTAGTGCGCCTGAAGGTTGACCCACGACTGGGCGTCGGTGCCGAAATAGCGCGCGAGGCGGAGCGCGGTATCGGCGCTGACGGCGCGCTTGCCCGCGAGAATGGCGGCGACGCGGGTGAGCGGTACCTTGATGTCCTTCGCCAGGCGATACGCGGTGATGCCCATCGGGTCCAGCCAGTCCTCCTTGAGGATGCGTCCGGGATGAACCGGTCCCGTCCGGCGTCGCGACGCATCGGCCAGATCGCGATAATCGACGGTGGAATTGCGCGCAATGGGCATGACGATGGTCCTCAATGATAATCCGCGAACTCGACATCGTGGGCGTCGCCGTTCGCGAAGCGAAAGCACAGCCGCCATTGGTCGTTGACCCGGATGCTCATTTGCCCGGCGCGGTTGCCCTTCGACGCCTCGAGCCGGTTGCCGGGCGGAACGCGCAAAAACCGAAGATCGACGGCGGCGTCGATCTGTTGGAGTTTCATCCGCGCCCGGCGGGCGGCATTGGCGGGAACGCCCTTGACGGGGACGCCCTCGAACAGGGCCTTGGTCCGCCGATCGGCGAAAGTCCGGATCACGGATAGTAACGTATCGCGTAACCATGGGACGGTTCAAGGCTCGCCGCCGGGCGGCAACGGGCTGCGGGGGCGCGGCGCTTCCGTCGTCCGGCGCCGGAATGCTATAACCCGCTGACGCGGACAAAGCGGCGTATGCCGACCCCGTAGCTCAGCAGGATAGAGCAGCGGTTTCCTAAACCGCAGGTCGGAGGTTCGAATCCTCTCGGGGTCGCCACTCTCCGCCCGCGCGCGAAGCGCGCGAATCAATGATCCGCGCGACGCGCGCGTCAATGCGCCGACGCTTTTTCCGCGAGCCAGTCCATCAGCGCGAGCAGCACGCCCGACACCACGAACATGACGTGGATGCCGACCATCCAGGCGAGATGCCGGTCGGAATAGTCGTGGACGTTGAGAAACGCCTTCAACACCTGGATCGAGGAGATGGCGACGATCGAGGCGATCAGGCGGATCTTGAGCCCGCTCATGTCCACCTTGCCCATCCAGTCGGGGCGGTCGACATGGTCCTTGGTGTCGATCTTGGAAACAAAGTTCTCGTAGCCCGCGAACACCACCATCAGGATCAGGTTGCCGACCAGCGCGATGTCGACCAGCGTCAGCGCGGCGAGCACGATCTGCTCCTCCGGCACGTCGAGGATCGAGGGCACGATATGGAACAGTTCCTGGGCGAACTTGACCACCAGGATCAGCAGCACCGCCGTCAGCCCGACGTACACGGGCGCCAGCAGCCAGCGGCTCTTGAAAATCACCTGTTCGAGGAACCGTTCGACGATCATGCGCGCCCCCTGCCCCCTGTCGTTGCGCGCGGCACTCTAGGCGATTCCGTCCCCGGCGGCTATGGGGTCGATGGCGTCGTCGCCCTCTTGATGCCGCCCGTCCGGCGCGCTATGTCGCCGTCATGGCCGATCCCGTTTTCAAGCCGCAACTGACCCCGAAGAAGATGCTGGAACTCGGCGTCTTCGGCGGCTGGTATTTCGAGGGCGACCATCGCGATCTTCCGGCCGCCTGGTTGAAGAAAGCGAAGTTGTCGCCGAAGGGCTTCGACGTAAAACTCAACTGCTTCGGCGTCGCCTCCGGCCAAAGCCGCGCGGTGTGGCGGGCCAAGGGCTGGATCACGCCCGAAGATCCGCTCGGCTGGTTCCAATGGTATTGCCGCTACGCGCAAGGGCGGCGGCTGCCCGGGGTCGATCGTTTCCAGATCAGGCGCTGGAAGGCGTTCGGCGACCGCCACGCGCCGCAGGTGCGCGCCAATTGCGATCCCGGCGACGTGTTTTGCCGCCCGCGCCAGCGCCAGGCGCTTTTGCAGTGGGCCTATGATCCTTTCATATAGGTCGGATCGGTCGGCGGTGCGGTAAAATACCCGGCATGTCGGATGAAAATCGCCGGGTGAGGGTCTGGGACCCGTTCGTGCGGACGGCCCATTGGGTTCTCGCCGCCGCGTTTTTCGCGGCGTACGCGATCGAGGACGCCTGGATGTCGGCGCACGCGTGGCTCGGCTATCTCGCGGGTGCGATCGTGATCGTGCGCGCCCTGTGGGGCCTGGTCGGCCCGCGTCACGCGCGCTTTGCCGATTTTCTCCATCCGCCGCGCGTCGTGCTCGGCTATCTCGCCGATCTCGCCGCTTTCCGCGCCCGGCGCTATCTCGGCCACAGCCCGGCGGGCGGCGCGATGGCGGTCGCGCTCTGGCTCGGCGTCGCCGCCAGCGTCGCGAGCGGCATCGTCGCCTACGCCTACCAGGGCAAGGGACCGCTCGCGCCCTATTTCGGCCCGGCGGCGCAGGTTGCATCGGCGCAAGTTTCGCCGGCTCAGGTTTCAGCCTCGCCCGCGCTCGTTTCCCCGGCTTACGCCAACGACGACGAAGGCAAGCGCGCAAAAGGCAAAACGCCGAAAAGCCGCGCCGCCAAGGCGTGGGAGGAAATCCACGAAGCGTTTGCGACGCTGACGCTCTGGCTCGTCGTCGTCCATATCGGCGGCGTGCTGTGGGCGAGCCTGGTTCACCGCGAAAACCTTACCCGCGGCATGATCGACGGCTTCAAATGGATCGACCAAGGTCCGGAGGCCCCGCGCGCGAGCCCGTAAGACTCGTAAGAGAGGTTATGTTCCCGTTTACGGCATGAAAGGAAACGCCATGAAAACCATCGTTCGCAACTTATCCGTCGCCGCGCTGGCGCTGCTCGCGCTCGCCGTCGCGCCCGGCGCCGCGCCCGCCGCCGATCCCGGCGTCCGTCTCGGCATGCTGGCGTGCGAGGCGGTGCCGGGCACGCGCTTCAATCTGCTGATCATGTCGTCGGTGGACGTGAAATGCGAGTTCGCCGATGTCAACGGCCGCGAACGCTATCGCGGCGAGACCGGCATCGCGCTCGGCGCCGACCTCAACCTCAAGGGCATGGAGAAAATCACCTTCGCCGTGCTGGCGGCGACGTCCGACTACAAGATCGGCTCCTACGCGCTCGCCGGCAAGTACCTGGGCGCCAAGGCTTCCGCCAGCGTCGGCATCGGCGGCGGGGCGGCGGTGCTGCTCGGCGGCGGCGCCAGGAATTTCTCGCTCCAGCCGGTCGCGCTCGAAGGCAACATCGGCCTCGGCGCGGCGGCCGGGCTCGGCTACCTCTACATCGAGCCGGAGCGGAAGTAAGTTCGCGCCCCGGCCCGGCGCGTTCAGTTCTTGCCGCCGAACAGGCCGGTGATGGACGACAGCGGGACCGAGTAATTGAGCATCAGCGATTCGGTGCCGGGGTTCTTGTCGCCGATGCTGGCGTTCGACATGTGTCCGAACGACACGCCGAGGCGCGAACGGTCGTCGAAGCGGTAGGCCACTTCGAGCTGGGAGCGGAACTCGACCGCGTGGCCGAGGTCGTAGCCCGACCCGCGCGCGTAATAACCGGGCGCGAAGCTCGGCGTCACCACGATCCGCCGGCCGAGAAACACGTCGATCAGGATGCCGGCGTAGTAATAAGACGCGCCGTCGGTCGTGGCCATCGCCCCGGCGAACGGCTTGAACACCCAAAATTTCTTGTCGGAGCGGTATTCAAGCCGGAACTCGCCCGCGTCCTCCTTTTGGCGGTTCATGTCGAACCAGCCGCCGGCGACGGTGACGAAATCCGGGTCGTCGGCCCGGGCCGCGGGAACCGAGGACGTCCACGCCAGCGCCGCGAACGCAAGCCCCGCGGCCAGGATTCTGAGTGGAGTCATGTGGCGTCCCGCCCCTTCCGATCCCGGCATGATAGGGGAAAACCGGCGCGATTCAAGGGTTTGGAAGGCTCTGGAGGGCGCGCCCCGCGGCGTCCTTGCGGGCCGCGTCGATTTCGGCGCGGGCCTGGGCGCGGATGCGACGCTTGGCCGCGAACGAGGACGCCCAGGCGACGCCCGCGCCGGCGAGGAACCCGACGAGCAGGGCGAGCAAAACGAACAGGTACAGCGGCGCCTCAACCGTCCACGGCAGCGGCCAAAGATCGGCGGCGACCGGGGTGCGGTTGGCGGCGGCGAAGGTCGCGGCGGCGGCGGCGAACGGAACGCCGATCAGCCAGCCGAGCAGCCTGCCCACCGGAGACTCCGGCGGGTCAGCCCCGGCCGTTCAGCTTGTCGCGGAGCTGCTTGCCGGTCTTGAAGTAGGGAACGAATTTTTCGGAGACCTTGACCGAGGTTCCGGTCCGGGGGTTGCGCCCGGTGCGGGCGCCCCGCTGCTTGACCGAAAAGGCGCCGAAGCCGCGCAACTCGACCCGGTCCCCGCGCGCGAGCGCGTTGGTGACTTCGTCGAAGATCGTGGACACGATCCGCTCCACGTCCCGTTGGTAGAGATGGGGGTGGGCCTGCGCCAGCCGCGCGATCAGTTCCGACTTGGTCATTCGGCGACTTTGCCTCCGGGCCGTTACCGCAGGGAAGGGTGCCAAACGGCAATCGCCCCGTCAAGCCTAAGTCTTTCAGAAAACAAAGCTTTTCCGACCGTCTCGTCGAACATCTCGCGCCAAAGCTCCCGCTCGCGCTTGAGGGCGACCTTGCGGACCGGGAGGGTCCTGGCGACCGACCGGCTTTCGGACAGCCAGTCGCGGGCCTCGGTCTCGTCGCCGATAGAATCGACCAGCTTCAGGTCCACGGCGTGCCGGCCGGAGAAGATGCGCCCGTCGGCGATCGCCGCCACTTGGGGCCGGTCCAGGCCGCGGCGTTCGGCGACCATGTCGACGAACATGCCGTGCAGTTCGCGCACGAAACCCTCGGTCGCCTCGCGCGCGGCGGGACTGACCGGCTCGAACGGATTGGGTTGGGCCTTGAGCGGCCCGCTCTTGAAGGTTTCGGGCTTGATTCCGATCTTGTCGAGCAGGCCGGTGACGTCGGCGGTTTGGAAGATGACCCCGATCGAACCGGTGATGGTGCCGCGCGCGGCGACGATGTGATCGGCCGCGATCGCCGCCATGTAGCCGCCCGAGGTCGCGACGCCGTCCATGACCGCGACCACCGGTTTGGCTTCCGCCACGCGCCGGAGCGCGCGATGGAGCGCCTCGCTGCCGACGAACGTGCCGCCGGGGCTGTCGATGCGGACGATCAGGGCCTTGACCCGGTCGTCGCCGGCGATGTCGGCCAGCATCTCGTCGCGGCGCGGGTCGTGCAGGATCAGGCCGTCGACCTCCAGCCGCGCGACGTAGTCGGTAAGGAGGTAACGGCCGTCGAAGCGCGCCAGCCCGACCACCGCCGCCACCGCCGCGGCGGCCAACGCCGCCAGCCGCCAGAACAGGAGCCCGCGCTTGAGGCGGCGGCGGTCGACGTAGGCGTCGCTGTCGAGCGTCATGTCACGACATCGGGTCAGGCGTCGGTATCGTCGCTCTTCTTCGCCTTCTTGGCCTTCTTCGGCTTGGCCTCGACGGCGGCTTCCCCTTCGCTCGCCGACTTGGCGGCTTTGGCCTTCTGGATCGCCGCGCCGAGAATGTCGCCGAGCGAGGCGCCCGAATCGGACGAGCCGTATTCGGCCATCGCTTTCTTTTCTTCCTCGACTTCGAGCGCCTTGATCGAGAGCGTCAGGCGGTGCGATTTGGCGTCGACCTGGGTCACCTTGGCGTCGACCTTCTCGCCCGGCGCGAAGCGGGCCGGGCGCTGCTCGGCGCGGTCGCGGGACAATTCGGCCTTGCGGATGAAACCGTGCTGGCCGCCGGTGACGGTGACCTCGACGCCGCCGTCGGTGACGGCGGTGACGGTGCAGGTCACCACGTCGCCCTTGTTGAACTTGGCGGCGGTCTCGGCGCGGCCGCCTTCCTCGACTTGCTTGATGCCCAGGCTGACGCGCTCCTTGACCGGATCGACGTCCAGGATCTTGGCCTTGACCATCTGGCCTTTCTGGTATTCGGCGATCGCCTTCTCGCCCGGGGTCGTCCAGGAAATGTCGCTCAAATGGCACATGCCGTCGATATCGCTGGTGAGGCCGATGAACAGGCCGAATTCGGTGATGTTCTTGACCTCGCCCTCGATGATCGAGCCGACCGGGTACTTCTCGCGGAAGGTGTCCCAGGGATTGGCCTGGCACTGCTTGAGGCCGAGGCTGATGCGGCGCTTGTCGGGATCGACGTCGAGCACCATCACCTCGACTTCCTGGCTGGTGGACACGATCTTGCCCGGATGGACGTTCTTCTTGGTCCAGCTCATTTCGGAAACGTGGACCAGGCCCTCGACGCCCGGCTCCAGTTCGACGAACGCGCCGTAGTCGGTGATGTTGGTGACGCGGCCCTTGAACCTGGTGTTCTTCGGGTACTTGAGGGCGACGCCCTGCCACGGGTCGGCTTCGAGCTGCTTCATGCCGAGAGAGATGCGCTGCGTCTCGGAGTTGAAGCGGATGACCTGGACCTTGACGTTCTGGCCGACGTGCAGCGCCTCGGACGGATGGTTGATGCGTTTCCAGGCGATGTCGGTGACGTGCAGCAGCCCGTCGACGCCGCCGAGATCGACGAACGCGCCGTAGTCGGTGATGTTCTTGACTACGCCGTCCATGACTTGGCCCTCGCGCAATTGCGAGATCAGCTCCGAGCGCGCTTCGGTCCGGGTTTCCTCAAGCACCGCGCGGCGCGAAACGACGATGTTGTTGCGGCCGGCGTCCATCTTCAGGATCTGGAACGGCTGCGGCACGCCCATCAGCGGCGTGATGTCGCGCACCGGGCGGATGTCGACCTGGCTTCCGGGCAGGAACGCGACCGCACCGGCGAGATCGACGATGAAGCCGCCCTTGACGCGGCCGAAGATGGTGCCGTTGACGCGCTGGCCCTTCTGGAACGCCTTTTCGAGATCGTCCCACGCTTCCTCGCGCCGGGCCTTCTCGCGGCTGAGCCGGACCAGGCCTTCCTTGTCCTCGTAGCGTTCGATGAACACGTCGACCGTGTCGCCGGGCTTGATCTCCGGCGCCTGGCCGGCGGCGGCGAATTCCTTGAGGGGCACGCGGCCTTCGGACTTGAGGCCGACGTCGATCACGGCGAAGTCGTTTTCGAGGCGGACCACGGTGCCCTTGTGCACCTGGCCGGCGAAGGTGGGACGCTGGGCGAGGGATTCCTCGAGCAGCGCGGCGAATTCCTGGGTCGAGGCGGCGGGAACAGCGGTGGCGGCGGAACGGGGACGAGGCACTGGGACAAATCCTTTCTTCGGGTTCGTTGTTCGGGCCATCCGGTTGGTTCCGGAGGTCTTGACGGGGTTGACGCGGACGCGGAGTTACTCAGCCCGGTCTGCGCGCGGCGATATGGCGGAGCGCCAAGTCGAACACGGCGTCGGCGTCGAGGGTACTGGTGTCCAGCACCAACGCGTCCTTGGCCGGGATCAGCGGGGCAACGGCACGGGCCCGGTCGCGGGCGTCGCGCTCGTTCAAGTCCTGCAAAACGCGCGCATATATAGCTTCGAGGCCCCTCTCCCGCAACTCCTTAACGCGCCGTTCGGCCCGCACTTCGGGGGTCGCCGTTAGGAACAATTTCACTTGGGCGTCGGGGCAGACCACGGTGCCGACGTCGCGGCCGTCGAGCACGGCGCCCTTGGCCCCGCCCGGCGGCGAGGCCGCGAAGCGCCGCTGGAACTCGAGCAGGGCGGCGCGCACCGCCGGGATGGCGGAAACCTTGGAGGCGGCGTTGGCCGCCTCGTCGCCGCGAAGGGCGGGGTCGGCGAACATGGCCGGGTCGAGGGCCTTGGCCGCGCGCTCGGCCGCCGCCTGGTCCTCGGGATCGAGCCCCGCGCGCAGCATGGCGTGGCCGACCGCCCGGTAGATCAGGCCGGTATCCAGGTGGGCGAAACCGAAATGCGCCGCCAGCCGCTTGGCGAGCGTGCCCTTGCCCGACCCGGCCGGTCCGTCGATGGCGACGATCATGGCGCGGGCTCGATGCGCGCGCCGAGCCCGTTCATGAGGGCGACGAACCCCGGAAAGCTGGTTTCGATCGGGCGGGCGTCGTCGATGGCGACGCCGTCGCGGCTGGCCATGCCGAGCACCAGGAAGGCCATGGCGATGCGGTGATCGAGATTGACCGCGATCCTGGTCCGGCCGCCGGGCGGGGCGCCCGCGCCCTCGACCGCGAGCCAGTCATCTCCTTCCTCGACCTTCACGCCGCAGGCGGCGAGGCCGCGGGCCATGGCCGCCAGCCGGTCGCTCTCCTTGACCCGCAGCTCTTTAAGTCCGTTCATGCGCGTCCGGCCGCGCGCGCAGGCCGCGGCGACGGCGAGGATCGGGTATTCGTCGATCATGCTGGGCGCGCGTTCGGGCGGAACGTCGACGCCCATGAGGGGGGCATGGGCGCAGGTGACATCGGCGACCGGCTCGCCGCCTTGCTCGCGCGGGTTGGCGAGGGCGATGTCGGCGCCCATGTCGCGCAAGGTGTCGATCAAGCCGGCGCGCAGCGGATTGACGCCGACGCCCGTCACCGTCACGCGCGAGCCGGGCACGATCGCCGCCGCGGCCAGCGGGAACGCGGCCGAAGAAACGTCGCCGGGAACGCGCACGTTCGCGGCGCGCAGTTCCGGTTGGCCGACTACGCTTGCGCGCCGGCGTCCGTCGCCGAGATCCTCGACCGTCACCTCGGCGCCGAAATGGCGGAGCATGCGCTCGCTGTGATCGCGGGTCGGTTCGCTTTCGACGACGCTGGTCGCGCCCGGCGCGGCCAGGCCGGCGAGCAGGACCGCCGACTTCACCTGCGCCGACGGCACCGGCAGTGCGTATTCGATCGGCACCGGTTCGGCGGTGCCGGTGATCGCGAGCGGCATGCGCCCGCCGTCGCGGGATACGAACGTCGCGCCGATCCGCCTCAACGGTTCCATCACCCGGCCCATGGGGCGGCGGCGGAGCGAGCCGTCGCCGGTCAGCGTCGCGGTGAACGGGTGCGCCGCCAGGATCCCCATCAGCAGCCGGGCCGAGGTGCCGGAATTGCCGAGATCGAGCACGTCGTCGGGTTCGACCAAGCCGCCGACGCCCCGGCCGGCGACCCGCCAGGCCCCTTCGCCCAGGCGCTCGATCCCGGCGCCGAGGGCGCGCAGCGCGCGCGCGGTGGCGACCACGTCCTCGCCTTCGAGCAGGCCGTCGATGCGCGTTTCGCCGACCGCCAGCGCCCCGAACATCAGGGCCCGGTGCGAAATGGATTTGTCCCCCGGCGCCGCGACGGCGCCGGTCAGCGCACGGGCGGGACGGGATAAAAGGGGCGAAGGAGAGGTCATGCGGCGGGCGCTTTCGGGATGGTCCTAACACGCCGTCTGGGCCGGCGGTAGGGCCTCGAAATCCGGGCCGCGGGCGGGTTTCGCGGGGGTATGGGGCGCGTTTTTTTGGTTTTGACACCCGGGCGGGAAAATGGCAAAGGCTCTGCCCACGCCCGAACCCGGGCGCGCGGCAACCCGCCAAGCGCGGCGCGCGCGATAGTCGGGCGGTGGATTGGCGCAGGAAAAGAGGAGAAGCGCGCGTGAGCAAGCCGGAATGGGGCACGAAACGGATTTGTCAGGGGTGCGGCGCGCGCTTCTACGATCTCAACCGCTCGCAGATCGTTTGTACGAAATGCGGCACCGAAAACAGCGCCGAGCCGCCGACCAAACTTCGCCGGGCGCCCGCGCGCCCGGTCGAGCCGGTCAAGCCGGTGCCGGTGGCGGTCGAACCGGAGGCGACCCTGATCGCCGAAGGCGACGACGCTTCTCTCGAAGTGGCCGCGACGGCGGAAGACGAGGAAGAGGACGAAGAGGTCATCGAGGATACCTCGGACCTCGGCGAGGACGAGGACGACGTGGCCGAAGTCAAGGACCACATCGAGACCGAGGGCGGGCGCTGACGCCTGTCCGATGAAGGCCGGAGGTTTTTTCGCGAAGGGGCCGTAGCTCAGTTGGGAGAGCGCTTGAATGGCATTCAAGAGGTCGGCGGTTCGACTCCGCTCGGCTCCACCACTTTTCTCGTAAGCGGGGGCTAGAGATCGCCCCCGGCTCAAGCCGCCGCAGTGTCGCACGTCCATTTACGCCTATCGCATATCGTGCTACATAAGGGCCGATGATCCGGAGCTTTCGGCACAAGGGCCTCGCGGAACTGTTCGGGGCGGGGTCGTCGGCGAAGGTGCGGCCCGACCTGCATAAACGGGTCATGCGGCTGCTCGATGCCTTGCACCGCGCCCGCGCCGTGGCAGACTTGAACCTTCCGGGGGTTCGCCTTCATCCCCTCAAGGGATTGCCACGCCGGTGGGCGATGGCGGTCAACGGGCCGTGGCGGATCACGTTCGAGTGGGAGGGCGAGGATGCCCTTCGGGTCGATTTGGAACAGTATCATTAGGAGGAACGGTAATGGCGCGAGAATACCCTGTGATGCGGGAGCCCCGCCGGCCGCCGACCCATCCGGCGGCCCTGTTGCGCGAGGACGTGCTGCCCGCGCTGGACTTGAGCGTCGCGCAAATTGCGCGCGATCTCGGTGTCACCCGGCAGACGCTGCACCGGCTGCTGGCGGAAAAGATCGGGGTCTCGCCGGAAATGGCGGTGCGCCTCGGCAAATTCTGCGGCAACGGGCCGGGTTTGTGGCTCCGGATGCAGGCGGCCCACGATATTTGGCACGCGGAGAGGAAGATGAAGGCCGAGATTTCCCGTATCCCGACCCGCCGGGCCGAAAAAGCGGCGGCGTAGGCGGACGAGAAAAAACCTGGGCGGCACGATCGGCAACCGGAATACGCCTTAACTTCGCCGCCAACCTGTCCAAACAAGCGGGACCAGCTCACCTTTCCCCCGTTCCGGCGGGCTCCCCGGGCCGTTGACACTCCCTTAATCGCGCCCAAATTAGAGTCACGGCCGGAACGCCGCGGGTCGGGTTCCGGTCCGGGAGGCGCGCGGATCGCGCCTTCCGGGATGCTCGCTCATCAACGAGGAGTCGATCCATGACGCGCTTTGCGGGCTTCAACAGTCCCCTTTTGCTCGGCTTCGAACATTTCGAGCGCCTGCTCGACCGGGCGTCCAAGACGTCGGCCGAGGGCTATCCGCCCTACAACATCGAGCAGATGGGCGAGAACGGGCTGCGCATCACGCTCGCGGTCGCCGGCTTTGCCGAGGACGATCTTGCGGTCACGGTCGAGGACAACCAGTTGGTGATTCGCGGCCGCCAGGGCGCCGACGATTCCGATCGCGTATTCCTCCATCGCGGCATCGCCGCGCGGCAATTCCAGCGGGCGTTCGTGCTGGCCGAAGGAATCGAGGTCGCGGGCGCGTCGCTCGCGAGCGGATTGCTGCACGTGGACTTGGTGCGGCACGTGCCGGAACCGGAGGTCCGCACGGTAAAGATCTCGACGGGCAAGGGCGCCGCGTCGTCCGCCAAGCGCGCCGCCGGAACCATCGACGTCAAGGCCGAAGGCTGAAGAGCCTCGGAACGTCAACCCACGGGAGAACCCGCCATGAACCATCGCAACGACAAGCCGCACGCCGCGACCCCGCCGATTCCTTCGTTGACCGCCGCCGACCTGGAACTTTGGGGCGTCAACGCCGTCGCCTACGTCAAGAAGATCGAAACCGACACCGGCGTCGCCTATGCGATCCACGCCGCCAACGGCGAGCCGCTCGGGCTGGCCGGCAGCCGCGACGTGGCGTTCGCCGGGCTCCGGCAGAACGACCTCGAACCGGCCAGCGTTCACTAAACGTGAGGGCGACGCTCAGGCCGCGCGGGTTTCGCGCGATTCCGTGAGCAGGGCGTAGATCGGCTCGCTTTCCTCGGTTCCGCGCAGCTTTTCGCAGACCGATTTGTCGCGCAGCAGGCGCGAGACGCGGGCCAATGCCTTGAGATGATCGGCGCCGGCGGATTCGGGCGCCAGCAGCAGGAAAATCAGGTCGACCGGCTGGTCGTCGATCGATTGGAAATCGATCGGGCGTTCGAGCCGGGCGAACAGGCCGTGCAGGCGATTGAGGCTCGGCAGCTTCCCGTGCGGAATGGCGATGCCGTTGCCGACGCCGGTGGTGCCGAGCCGTTCGCGATCCATCAGCACGTCGAAAATCGCCCGTTCGTCCAACCCGGTCAGCGCCGCCGCCCGGCGCGACAATTCCTGCAGCGCCTGTTTCTTGCTGGTGGCGCGCAAGGCCGGAATGACGGCGTCCGGGGTCAGGATATCGGCGATTTCCATGAAGATGGCTCGCGCGGGGCGATGGTGGGGGGAACCGTCAGCGCCGTTCCGCGGCGCTGGGATCGATCCAGCCGATGTTGCCGTCGGCGCGGCGGTAGACGACGTTGAAGGCGCCGTTGGCGCGGCTGCGGAACATGATCACCGGCGCGTCGGCCAAGTCGAGACGCATGACCGCTTCGCTGACCGTGAGGGTGGCGATGTCGTGCGGCATTTCCGCCACGATGACGGGCGGCGCCTCTTCGGCCGGAACCTCGGCCTCGGCGTTTTCCGGCGCGATCACGAACTGCTGGGCCCGCACAATGTCGCTTTCGGCCGCCTCCTTGTGGCGGTCGTTGAGGCGCCGCTTGTAGCGGCGCAACTGCTTGTCGATGCGCGCGAGCGCGACGTCGAACGCGGCGTAGGCGTCGCCCGCTTCGGCGCTGCCCTGGACGACCAGGCCGCGCCGGGGATGGACCGCGATGTCGGCGCGGAAATCGTGCGCCGCGCGGCTGAAGGTGGCGTGCGCGTTGATCGCCCGGCCGAAATATTTGGCGACGTGGGATTTCAGGTTGGATTCGACGTGGCCGCGCAGGGCGTCGCCGACATCCATTTGCTTGCCGTGAATGAGGACTTCCATGGGGACGAGGCCTTGCCCTTGGTGTTCTTGAAACTGATGTGGTCCGGTTGGCGGGCCGTGGCAATGGGGAAAACGGTGGAGGGCCGAAAACGGCGGCCCTGGGGGCAATTCCTCCGAGCCGGGGCCTCGTGAGGGGCGGGAAGGTAGGTCCGGCCCTGTCCCGGTGTCAATAGCGGCGGGAGGGCCCGAACCCTCTTGACCTATATCTAGAGGGCGCGTCCGGCCCCCGGGGTCAGCCGTGGCGCGGTCGGGGCGGCGAGTCAGGAATGGCGGCCGGGCCAGCCGGAATTTTTTTCGCGCCGGCGCTGGATCGACGACGCGATTCCGAGCCCCTCGCGGTATTTCGCCACCGTCCGGCGCGCGACCTCGATTCCCTCCCTCTTGAGGAGATCGACGATCTGGTCGTCGGACAGGATCGCGTCGGCGCGCTCGGCCGCGATCAAAGCGCGAATACGGTGGCGCACCGCTTCGGCGGAATGCGCCTCGCCGCCCCCCGCCGCCGGCAGGGCGGTGGTGAAGAAAAACTTGAGTTCATAGATGCCGCGCGGCGTGGCGATGAATTTGTTGGATGTGACCCGGCTGACCGTACTTTCGTGCATTTCGATCGCGGCGGCGATGTCGCGCAGCACCATCGGCCTCAGATGGGCGACGCCGCGCGCGAAGAACGCCTCCTGCTGGCGGACGATTTCGGCCGCGACCTTCAGGATCGTGGTCGCGCGTTGGTGCAGGGACTTGACCAGCCACGCGGCGCTTTGCAGCTGCTCGGCGATGTAGTGGCGCTCCTCCTTGGTGCGCGCGGCGCGGCTGACGCGCGTGTGGTAGGCGTTGTTGATCAGGACGCGCGGCAGCGTGTCGGGGTTGAGTTCCACGATCCATTCCCCGCCCGGCTGCGGTCGCATCAGGACGTCGGGGATGACCGGCTCGGCCGGCGCGGGATCGAACGCGAGTCCCGGTTTGGGGTTGAGGGAGCGGATTTCGCCGAGCATGTCGGCGATGTCCTCGGCGTCCACGCCGCACAATCGCGACAGGGCGGTAAGTTCGCGCCGGGCGATCAGGTCGAGATGGCCGAGCAGGGTCTGCATCGCCGGGTCGAGCCGGTCTTTTTCGCGCAGCTGCAACGACAGGCATTCGGCGAGGTCGCGGGCGAAGACGCCGGCCGGGTCGAACTGCTGCAGCCGGGCCAGCGTCGCCTGCACGCGCGCGATATCGCAGCCGAGACGTTCGGCGATCGATTCGAGATCGCCGGTCAAGTAACCGGCGTCGTCCAGGGCTTCGATCAAATGAACGCCGATCAGCCGATCCCGTGGATCGGCGATCTCGACGCCGAGTTGGGCAAGCAGATGCTCGCGCAAGGTGAGATCGCGGGTCAGCGTATCCTCGACCGGTGCGCGGTCGCCGCCGCCGCCCGCGCCGAGCCCGCGCAGGCTCGGCAGGCTCGGATCGGCGCCGGCGGAATCGCCCCCGGCGCCGTCGTTGTTCGCCCAATCGTTGTCGTAATCCACGTCGAGCGCCTGGGCCGCCGTTTCGGGCGCGGCCTGGTCGGTGGCGATGCGGGCGGAATCGCCGGCTTCCGGCCCGGTTCCGTCCGCCTCGCCCGCGCCCGTTTCGCCCAAGGTTGGGTCGTTCGCGTCCGCGGCGCCCGCGCGCTCGGCGTCTTCGCGTTCGAGCAGCGGGTTCCGTTCCAGTTCCGCCGCCACGTACTCGGCGAGTTCGAGGTTCGACATTTGCAGCAGCTTGATCGCCTGCTGCAGTTGCGGCGTCATCACCAGCGCCTGGGTTTGCCGCTGGTCGAGCCGGGGTGTCAGGGCCATGGCGTCGTCTTACGTTGCTGGGCCATGTGTCGCCGGCGGTTCCGCCGCGCCCCCGCTAGAGGGAGAAGCGGTCGCCGAGATAGACCCGCCGGACGTCCTCGTTGCCGACGATGTCGCGGGGCCCGCCCTCCATCAGCACCTGGCCGTCGTGGATGATGTAGGCGCGGTCGATGACGTCGAGGGTGTCGCGCACGTTATGGTCGGTGATGAGGACGCCGATGCCGCGGTCCTTGAGATGCGCGACCAGGTCGCGCAGATCGCCGACGGCGATCGGATCGATCCCGGCGAACGGTTCGTCGAGCAGGACGAAATGCGGATTGGACGCCAGCGCGCGGGCGATCTCGACCCGCCGCCGCTCGCCGCCCGACAGCGCGAGCGCGGGCGCGCGGCGCAGATGGGTGATCGAGAACTCGGCGAGCAGGGCGTCGAGGATGGCCTCGCGCCGGTCGCGGATCGGCTCGATCGTTTCGAGCACCGCGCGGATGTTTTCCTCGACGTTGAGGCCGCGGAAGATCGACGCTTCCTGCGGCAGATAGCCGATGCCGAGCCGGGCGCGGCGATACATGGGCAGATCGGTGATGTCGTCGCCGTCGAGAACGATCGAGCCGTAATCGGGCGGGATCAGCCCGGTGATCATGTAGAAGCACGTGGTCTTGCCGGCGCCGTTGGGGCCGAGCAGGCCGACCACCTCGCCGCGCTGGATCGCGAGGGTGACGCCGCGCACCACCGGCCGCTTCTTGAACCGCTTGCCGAGGTTGGTCGCGACCAGGCCCCGGTTGTCCGCGACCAGGCGCGGCGACGCCGGGGGCCGGGGCGGAGGCGAGGGGGGCGGGCGCAAGGGGCGGTCGACCATGACGCGGATGCCGGTTCCGATCTCTCAGGGTTTCGTCGATTTGGGCGCCGTGGCGCCCTTGCCGGTCGCCGGGGCAGATTGCGACTTGGGACCTTTCGTCGGGGTCAGCACGCCGCGCACGCGGTCGGTCGGGCAGGCGAACATCTTGCTGATGTTGGTCTTCAAATTGACCTCGGTGCGGCAGCCGGTCAGAACGTTGTTGTCGCGCTCGACTTTAACCGATCCGGTCAGGGTGGCGATACCGCTTTCGACGTTGTAGACGCCGCGATCGCCGTTGGCGGTTTCGGTCGCGGTCCGGATCACGACCCGATCGAAGGCGTCGACCCGGAACACGCTGTTCTTGCCGGCTTCGTCCTTGCGGAAATAGGCGGCGAGCGTCTCGGCGCGCAGCGTGCGGTCCTCGCGGGTGGCGGTGGCGTTGCCGCGCGCGACCGCCATTTGCTTCTGCTCCCAGTATTCGATCTGCCGTTCGGCGACGACGATGTCGTCGCCGCTGCGGAACCTGGGCGTCGATCCGGTCAGCACCAGGACCGCGCCGTCGACGTCGTAGACGGCTTGCGCGGCGGTGCCTTCCTGGGTGGGGGAAACGATGCGGACGTTACCGATGGCGTCGAGGCGGAAAATCTCGCTGCCGCCGTCGGGCTTCTCGCGGTAATAGGCGCGCAGCTCGTCGCCGTGGACCGTGACCTCGCCGCGCACGGCGCGCGCGTTGCCGCGGGCGAGAAAGAGCAGATTCTCCTGCTGCCACTCGATGCCGTCGTCGGCGAAAATCTCGATCGGTTGGTCGGATTCGCCGGCGCCGAAGTTGAGCGTTTGCGCGCCGGCGCCGGACCAAGCGCCGGCGACGGCGAGGATCAAAAGGAACCCGCGGAGGCCGTGGCGGATCATGAGGGGTTTGTCCGGAACCCCGGCCAGATCGTCAGCTTGGATTTGCCGGTGAAATGAATGACCTTGCCCTTGTCGAGCAGGATAAAGCCCTCGGCGCGGAGGTCGCCGAACGGGCCTTGCCCGTGCACCGGCTGGTCGCCGGCGGCGGTGCCCTGGTCGAGGTCGACGTAGGCGCTGTCGGTGCGGATTTCGTAGCCGCTGTCGTGAAACAAGGTCACGCCGCCGGTGAGATCGAGGGTCTTGGCGGTCCGGGCGTAAACGCCGGCATCCGCCGACAGCATGAGCCAGGTTCCGTCGTTGAGGACGATGTCGCCTTTCGGCACCTCCAGGTCGATCTTCATCCGGTCGGCGGGCGAGTTGCGGGCGACGTTGGAGGTGATGGAGTAGGGCTGCTGGTTCTTGTCGGTGCCGACGTAGCGGGGGTTGATCATGCTCGGCCCCGCGGTTTCGCGGGTGACGAAATCGGAAAACCCGAGGCGGAAACGCAAATCGCCGCCGCGCAGGTTCGGCCACGCCCACACCAGGGCGAACAGGGCGACCGCGACCAGGGGCAAAACGAGCTTGGCGATCGCGACGAACCGGCTGTACCCCCCGCGCCGGCCGGGCGCCGGGGCGGCGGCGGGGGCCTCGATTCCGCCGCCGGGGCGGATGGCCTGGGGAATCGACGGAACGGGGGGACTCATGGCGCGGACCCGATCGGATGCCACGGTCACGCCACGCCCGCGCGCAGGCAATCGTGGATGTGCAGGATTCCGACCGGTCGGCCGTCTTCGACCGCGAACAGCGCGGTGATCGCCTTGGCGTTCATGATGTGCAGCGCTTCGCTCGCGAGCGCGTCCGGCCGCACCGTCTTGACGTTGCGGCTCATGACGTCGCCGGCGGTGCGTCGCAGCAGGTCGGCATCCGAGATGTGCCGGCGGATGTCGCCGTCGGTGATGATGCCGCTCAAGCGGCCGGAAGAATCGACGATGCCGACGCAGCCCAGGCTCTTGCCGGTCATTTCGACGATGGCGTCGGTCATCGGCGCCGACGGCGGGAGCAACGGTATGCGGGCGCCGGTGTGCATGATGTCGGCGACGCGGAGCAAACGCCGCCCGAGCTTCCCGCCCGGATGGAGTTGGCGGAAGTCGTCGGCGGAAAAGCCCTTGCCTTCCAGCAGCGCGACCGCGAGCGCGTCGCCGAGCGCGAGCATCAGGGTGGTCGAGGTGGTCGGCGCGAGGCCCATCGGGCAGGCCTCGTCGGCGGCCGGGTAGACCAGGGCGACGGTCGCGGCGCGGGCCAGCGCGCTGGCGGGATCCGACGTCATCGCGATCAACGGTATGGCGAAGCGCTTGGCGTAGGCGACGATGTCGGCGAGTTCGGCGGTCTCGCCCGAATTGGACAGCGCCAGCACCGCGTCCTGGCTCGTCACCATGCCGAGATCGCCGTGACTGGCCTCGGCCGGGTGCACGAACAGCGCCGGCGTTCCGGTTGAAGCCAGCGTCGCCGCGATCTTGCGCGCGATGTGGCCGCTCTTGCCGATGCCGGTGACGATCACGCGCCCGGTGACGGCGGCGAGAGTATCGAGCGCGGCGGCGAAACTGGACCCCAGGCTGGCGGCCAGCGCGCGCAGCGCGTCCGCTTCGGTCGCGAGAACCCGCCGCGCGGTGGCGATGCCGGCGTTGTCCTCGGTCGCGGCGGAGAGCTTGGCTTCGGTCGTTCCCATATGCGATCGGATCCGTGTTCGCGGGTTTCGGCGCCTGCCGGGGGATTTCGGCAACGGCTCGCCGGGAGCCGCCGCAACGCCAGGGCCGAGCCGGAACGCCTTGGCCTGATTACGCCACCCGGGACCTTAATAGTTCGCGAGTATGCCTTTAACCCTATGATTCGTCAATAAAAGCCGGGAACCGGCCCCATTGCCGAACCGTCGGGACGCCCGCGCCCGCGCCCCGGGGCAGCCCGATCAAACGTGGGCGAAAAAGTCCTCGGCCTCGAACCCGGCGAGGTCGAGTTCGACGCGCATCGGCAGGAAGGCGAAGCACGCGTCGGCCATCCGGGTGCGGTTCTCGCGCCCGAGCATGGCGTCCAGCTTTTCCCGCAGGGCGTGCAGATGCAGCACGTCGGCCGCCGCGTATTGGACTTGCGCCGGGCTCAGGGTTTCCGCCGCCCAGTCGGAGGATTGCTGCTCCTTGCTCAGTTCGATGCCGAGCAGCTCCTTGCACAAATCCTTGAGGCCGTGCCGGTCGGTGTACGTGCGCACCAGCCGGGACGCGATCTTGGTGCAGTAGGCCGGCACCGCCATGACGCCGAGATGCTGGCGCATGATCGCCATGTCGAAGCGCGCGAAGTGGAAGATCTTGGTGATCCGCTTGTCGGCGAGCACCGCTTTCAGGTTGGGAGCGTCGTATTCGGGTTCGGGAAAGTGGACGAGATGCGCGGTGCCGTCCCCCGCCGACAGTTGCACGACGCACAACCGGTCGCGGCGCGGATGCAACCCCTGGGACTCGCAGTCGACGGCGATCGCGCCTTCGAACGACAGGCCCTTCGGCAAATCGCCGCGATGGACTTCGATGGCGGGCTTGCGAGATTTCACCGGCGCTGCGTTCCTGCGGGGGCCGATGCGCGCGGCCCCGATGGTGCCCAGGAGAAGACTCGAACTTCCACGACCTCGCGGCCACAGGTACCTGAAACCTGCGCGTCTACCAATTCCGCCACCTGGGCATCGGGCGAAAACCTAAGGGGTATCGGTACGTCGGCGGTCCCGAGCGCCCCAAGCGCCCACGTCGTTAATCCGAGGGGGGCTCGCTGTCAACCGAGATCGCCCCTTGGGGCGCGCTTGGAGGCGCCGGGATCGGGCGGCGGGCGCGGGGATGGCCGATCCGCAAGGCTTGTGGCAAAATACCGCCTTCGGCTTGGCGTTCGGACCGGCTCCGAAGCGCCCCGCCCGGAAGGTCTGGGATCATGCGCCGCCAGGTGGTGACGGTTTTCGGGGGTTCGGGTTTTCTCGGGCGGCACGTGGTTCAGCGCCTGTGCCGGGAAGGCGCGATCGTGCGCGTCGCGGCGCGGGACCCGGAACGGGCATCGATATTGAAGCCGCTCGGCGACGTCGGCCAGGTGGTGCCGTGGAGCGCCGACGTGACCGACGCCGCGTCGGTCGGCCGCGCGCTCGCCGGCGCCGGCGCGGCGGTCAATCTGGTCGGCATCCTGTTCGAACGCGGCCAGCGCACTTTCGCCCGCGTGCATGCCGAAGGCGCGGCCAACGTGGCGCGCGAGGCGGCGGCCGCGGGCGTGACGCGGCTGGTGCATGTGTCCGCCCTCGGCGCCGACGCCGAGTCGGAATCGGCCTACGCCCGCAGCAAGGCCGAGGGCGAAGCGCGCGTGCGCGCCGCGTTTCCGGACGCGGCGATCCTGCGCCCGAGCGTGGTGTTCGGGCCCGAGGACGATTTTTTCAACCGCTTCGCCGCGCTGGCGCGCTTTTCGCCGGCGCTGCCGGTGATCGGCGCGCCGACGTTTCCCGCCCTGCGCCGCGGCGAAGGGGCGTTGCCGTTCGTGCTCGATTTCTTCGGCGCGGGCGGACCGAGGATGCAGCCGGTGTTCGTCGGCGACGTGGCGGATGCGGTCGTCGCCTGTTTGAAACGTCCGGAGACGCGGGGCCGCACGTTCGAGTTGGCCGGACCGCGCGTCTACAGCTTCAAGGAGATCATGGAGCTCGTGCTCGCGGCGACCGGTCGCTGCCGGCTGCTGGTGCCGATGCCCTACTGGCTGGCCGAGATCGAAGCCATGATCCTGCAATGGCTGCCGAAGCCGTTGCTGACGCCCGACCAGGTGCGGCTGTTGACGGTGGACAACGTCGCCGGCGGAACGGCGCCGGGGCTTGCCGACCTCGGCATCGCGCCGACGCCGGCCGAGGCGATCGTGCCCGGATACCTCGCCCGCTACCGGCCGCCGTCCCGCCGCGCGACGAAGTCGCCGTAGACGGACCCTAGAGCGTAGTTCCATAATATAGAATCGGCTGCGTTGCGCCGTGGCGCGGCGATCCGCCAGGCGCGCCGCGAAGAGCGATGCCGGAGCATCAGTCGAGCGGCGCAACGAAGCGGGCGCCCGCCACGGCGCAACCCCTTGCGGGCCGGGGGCTTTTGCGGCACGGGTTCGTCGCGGAGCTTGCCCGTAAGCACCGCTACGGGCTTCGCCCCGCTCCTGCCCGTGACGCAAAATCCCTCCGGCGCAGCGGTTCCATATTATGGAACTACGCTCTAAGGCAGCTGGCGCGCGGCGCCGACGATCAGCTCGCCGAACTCGCGCAGGAACACGGAACCGCGCACCGTGCGTTGCACCAGCACGCTGCGCCGGTCCTGTTCGTCGATCTTGCGGCGGACGAATTCGATTTCGGTCAGCCGGTCGATCGCGCGCGTGACCGCGGGCTTGGAAATGCCGAGCAGGTTGGCGAGCCCGCGCACCGTGTGCGGCGGCGGCGTCAGGTACACCGTCAGCAGGATGGACATCTGGCGCGCGGACAGGTCGGGCGCCTCGAGGCGAACGCTGGCGCTGAGCGCGCGCCGCCAGATGTCGAGCGCCTGGATCTCGTCGAGCTGAACCGCCATTCGATTTCCCCGGCCGTCCGCGCGGCGATCAGGGCGCCGCAAAATCGTTCCGCCTTCAAAACTTTTTATCGGGAAATGCCTGACTCCGCAACAGAATTTCCGGAACGTCCTCGCGCGGAAACGTTCAATATGAATTACGATTTGCGCGCGCGTCCGTAACGGTCCGCGAGCAGGGCGAAAAGAGCGCGCATGCCCATCGCCTCGCCCCCTTCGGGGCGGCCGGGGCTGGCGGCGACGTTCCACGCCATGATGTCGAGGTGGACCCAGTGAACGGAGGATTCGACGAACCGTTCGAGAAAGAGCGCCGCCGTGATCGCGCCCGCGAACCCGCTGTCGGGCGCGTTGGTGATGTCGGCGGTCTTGCCCTCGATCATCTTGCCGTAGGGCGCCCACAGCGGCAGCCGCCACAGCGGATCGAAAGCGGACTTGCCGGCGGCCAGCAGCGCGTCGGCGACGCCGTCGTCGTTGCAGAACAGGGCGGGCAACTCGGGGCCGAGCGCGGCGCGCGCGGCGCCGGTCAAGGTCGCGAAATCGACGATCAGGGCCGGGCGCTCGTCCGCCGCCTCGGCGAGCGCGTCGGCCAATATGACCCGGCCTTCGGCGTCGGTGTTGCCGATCTCGACGGTCAGGCCCTTGCGCGTCCGCACGACGTCGAGCGGACGCATGGCGTCGCCCGACACGCTGTTCTCCACCGCCGGGATCAGCACCCTGAGCCGCACGTCGAGCTTCGCCGCCATCACCATGTGGGCGAGGCCGAGGGCGTGTGCGGCGCCGCCCATGTCCTTTTTCATCAATTTCATGTTGGCCGACGGCTTGAGGTCGAGCCCGCCGGTGTCGAAGCAGACTCCCTTGCCGACCAGCGTCACGCGCGGCGCGCCGGCGCGGCCCCAGTTCAGGTCGATCAGCCGCGGCGCGCGCCCCGGTCCCGCCGCGCGGCCGACCGCGTGCACGGCCGGATATCCTTTTTTGAGGAGGGCATTGCCGACGATTTCGGTCACGCGCGCGCCGTGGCGGCGGGCGAGCGCGCGCGCGGCGGCGGCCAGATCGCCCGGGCCCATGTCGTTGGCCGGCACGTTGACAAGATTGCGCACCAGGTAGGTCGCCTCGGCGGCGCGCACGACGGCGGCCCGGTCGGCGGTTTTCGGCCAGACGAGGACGGCGCCGTCCGACGTATTCTTTTTCTTTGGGCTGCGGTAACGGTCGAAGCCGTAGGCCGCCAGCGCCCAGCCGAGCGCCAGGGCGTCGGCCGCGGCGGGCGGGGTGTCGCCTTCCAGGCGATAGGCGCCGGGCGAAAGCTTGGCCGGGAGGCGGGCATAATCCCACGGCCCCGCGTCGTCGGTCTGGACGAAGGCCACGCGGGCGATTTCTCCCTCGCGGCCGGGCACGGGCAACACCGCGCCGGCCTCGGCCCGGAAATGGGTGGCGCGCGCCCAGCGCCGGAGGCGCGCCGGCGCTCCCTTCAGCCAACCGGGAAACGCCTCGGGCGCGACGCGAACGACGGGCACCGCGCCGCGGGCGCGATCGGCGAACGGCAGGGAGGCCGGGAACAGGGGAAGCGATGAGGGCATGGCGATACCGATGGTTTGAAGGCCGAGGGGCCCGCCGAATCTTATAAGCGAGCCCGCCGGGCCGCGAAAGGGAGCGGCCCGCCCCGGTTGGCGCGGAAGCGCGCCGGCATGTTAGTATCGCCCGCGGGTGTCGGGCTGGAACACGGCTTGTGACGTTCGGCGCTTTACGCCACTCGGCCCGCGAACCATGACCGCGCTTACCCTCGTCATCGGCAGCAAGAACTATTCGTCCTGGTCGTGGCGGCCGTGGCTCGCGCTCAAGCGGACCGGCGCGCCCTTCGAGGAAGTCCTGATCCATTTGGACGACGCCGACAAGGTCGCCCGGATCGGAAGCTATTCGCCGACCGGGAAAGTGCCGGTGCTCGTGCACGGCGAGGTCAAGGTCTGGGAGTCGCTCGCGATCTGCGAGTATCTCGCCGAGCTGTTTCCCGAAGCCAAGCTGTGGCCCGAGGATCGCGCGGCGCGCGCCCGCGCCCGCGCGGTCGCGACCGAAATGCACGCGGGTTTCGGCGCCCTGCGCGCGACGCTGTCGATGAATTTGCGCGGGCGCTCGACCCGGCCGCGCGATAAGTTGAACCTGTCGCCCGAGGTCTGGGCCGACATCGAGCGCATCGTCGCCTTGTGGGACGACTGCCGCCGCCGCCACGGCCGCGGCGGGCCGTTCCTGTTCGGCGACTTCACGATCGCCGACGCCATGTACGCGCCGGTGGTCGGGCGCTTCCGCACCTACCAGGTGCCGTTGCCGCCGTCGGCCCGGGAATACGGCGACGCGGTGTGGGCGTGGCCCGCGGTCCGGGAATGGCTGGACGCCGCGCGCAGCGAACCGCCGATCCCCCGCTATGACGTCCTCCTCGCCGCCTGACGCCGCCGTTCCCTACGACGGCCGGCGCTCGATCCGCGAGATGCTCGCCGAACTGCTCGCGCGCCACCGCGAGGACGACATCGTGCTCGGCGACATTCTCGCCTTCCTCGGCGAGCGCGCGTTCGGCGCGCTGCTGCTGATCCTGGCGCTGCCGATGGCGACGCCGCTGTCGGCGATTCCCGGCGTGTCGTCGGTGTTCGGATTGCCGATGGTGATCATCTGCGCGCAACTGATGCTCGGCTACGCCCGCCCGCTGCTGCCCGACGCGCTGGCGCGCCGGACGGTGCGCCGCGAGGCCCTGGTCCGCGCGCTCGAACGGGCCGATCCGTGGCTGATCCGGATCGAGCGCGCGGTTCACCCGCGCATGCCCTCCTTGACCGGACCGAGGGCCGAACGCGCGATCGGCGCGGCGGCGACGTTCATGGCGACGCTGCTGGCGCTGCCGATTCCGGGCGCCAACCAGCCGCCCGCGCTCGCCGTCTCCCTGTTCGCGGTGGCGCTGATCGAACGGGACGGCGTGTTCGCCATCCTCGGCTGGATCGCCGTGTTCGCGGCGATCGCGATTTTCGTCGCCATCTACGGCGTGCTGTTCGCGGCCGGCATGTTCATGTTCGGAAAAGTCGCCGGATGACCGCCGGGCGCCGGCGGATCCCGGTTATTTATTGTTCGCGCACGGGCTGTTCGCGAACCAATGGGCGAGCACGGCGATCTGGTCTTCGGGCACCAGCAGCGCCTGGGTCCCCATGATCCCGGCCGAACGCGCGACGTCGGCGCCGATGAACACCTCGCCGCGCTCGGCCGAGCGCATCTTTTTGATCTGGTCGGCGAGGTACAGCCGATGCTGTCCGGCGAGATTGGGAACATGCGGCGTCGAGCCGGTGCCGTCCTCGCCGTGGCAGACGGCGCAGCGTTCGACAATGGCGGTCCGCGCGCCGCGATCCATGCCGGGTGGCGGGCACATGCGCGGCTTGGCGGCGAAATATTCGGCGATCGCCCGTATATCGGATTCCGTGAGCATGGCCGTCTGCCGGGCCATGGTCCGGTTTTCGCGATGGTCGGTCCACAACGCGTGATGGCCCTCGCGCGGACCTTCTTCTTTCCAGGTGCCGAGGCCGAGCAGGGCGCTCGCGCTCAGGTGCAAATGGGTGATTTGCTTGACCAGGTAATCGGCTTTTTGGCCGGCGAGATTGGGAATTCCGGGCAGAGTGGATATGCCGTCGTTGCCGTGGCAGACGGCGCACGGGCGCACCGGCAGCGGAAGACGCGATCGCTCGTCGGCGGCTTCGCCCGCGCCCGCCGCGACGACCGTCAGGATCGCCGCCAGAACGGCCGATTTCACGGCTTGGGCACTCCGCGCGTGGTGGAGTACTCGAAATGGAACGCCTCGCCCGGCCGCAAATGGGCCCGCGCGGCGTGGGCGGCGAGCGCCGCCTCGGCGAAACCCGAAAGAATAAGCTTCAGCTTGCCGGGATAGGCGGCGATGTCGCCGACGGCGAATATGCCCGCGATGTTGGTCGCGCAGGTGGCGGGATCGACCTTTATCAGGTTCCGCTCGACGTCGAGACCGAAACCGGCGATCGGCCCCAAATCCTGGGCGAGGCCGAAGAACGGCAGCAACGCGTCGGCGGGCAACCGGCGCGTTTGGCCGTCGAGGCTCTTGACGATCACCGCGTCGAGGTTGCCGCCGGAACCTTCGAGTGCCTCCAGTTGATACGGCACCACCAGCTCGATCTTGCCGTCGGCGGCGAGCGCGCGCAGGCGCCGCTCGCTGTCCGGCGCGGCGCGGAACTTGTCGCGCCGATGGACGACGGCGACGCCGCGGGCGATCGGTGCCAGCGACAGCGCCCAATCCACCGCCGAATCGCCGCCGCCGGCGATGACGATCCGCTTGCCGGCGAAATCGTCGCGCCGCTTGACGAAGTATTGCACCGCGCCCGTCGCCTCGAACCGGGCGAGGTTCGCAAGCGGCGGCCGGTTGGGGCCGAAGGCCCCGACCCCGGCGGCGACGATGACGGCGCCCGCCTCGACCGCGCCGCCGCCGGCGGTGGCGAGGCGGAAACCCTTTGCCGTCTTGGCGAGCGACGTCACCGGATTGCCGAGACGGAAATCGGGGCGAAACGGTCGCGCCTGGGCGAGCAGGTTCTCGATCAGCGTGCCGGCGGCGATCTCGGGGTAGCCGGGAATGTCGTAGATCGGCTTTTCCGGATAGAGCGCGATGCATTGGCCGCCCGGCGCGTCGAGGGCGTCGAGCACGGCGCAGCGCAACCCCAGCATTCCGCATTCGAACACCGCGAACAGGCCGACCGGCCCCGCGCCGACGATGGCGACGTCGGTCTCGACGACGGTGCCGGGCGGGGCGGGCGAATCGGTGTCGCGGCGGGTGTCGGCCATGGTGCGGCGGATCGGCCTCTTGTTGGCCTCTGGGGGCCGGAAAGTTGCACCCCGCCGAGGGCGGGGGAAGGGGGCTGACGGGAACGGCCCCGCCGTGCCAATAGAAAGAATAAGATGACGGCGGGAAAGCCAGGGCGCAACCCCGCGCGGGCCGAAGCCCCCGTTCCGGCCGGAGGGAAAAGACCCTTGAGCATTCGACTCGATCTGCCCGACGAGGCGGCGACGCGGGCCTTGGCCGTGCGCCTCGCCGCCGCCGCGCGCGCGGGCGACGTGTTCGGCTTGAAGGGCCCGCTCGGCGCCGGCAAGACCGCGTTCGCGCGCGCGTTCGTCGCCGCCCGCGCCGCGCTGGCGGGAGTCGACGTCGCCGAAGTGCCGAGCCCGACCTTCACCCTGGTGCAGACCTACGACTTTCCGGGCGACCCGGGACAATCGCCGACCGTGTTTCACATCGACCTCTATCGCATCGAAAGCCCGGCCGAGGCGGTCGAGCTCGGCCTCGACGAAGCGTTCGCGACCGGCATCTCTTTGGTCGAATGGCCCGAGCGGCTCGGCGATCTCCTGCCGCGCTCGCGAATCGAGATCGCCTTCGCGCCCGGGCCGGACGACAACGCGCGAATCGTCGAGATCGAAGGTTTCGGCGAAGGCCGGAAACGGCTCAAGGAGGCCGGATACCGTGACCGCTGACGGCGAACGCCAGGACAGGCTCCGCGCCTTTCTCGCCCGCCACGGTTGGGGCGACGCGCGCCGTTCGCCGCTCGCGGGCGACGCCAGCTTCCGGCGCTACGAACGGCTGGAACGCGACGGCCGCCGCGCGATGCTGATGGACGCGCCGCCGCCGAAGGAAGACGTGCGGCCGTTCGTCGCCGTGGCGCGACACCTGCATGCGCTCGGGCTGGCGGCGCCCGAGGTGCTGGCCGAGGACGCCGAACTCGGCGCCTTGATCCTGGAGGATTTCGGCGACGCCACCTTCACCCGCGTGCTGGCCGAGCGTCCGGCGGAAGAACGCGCGCTCTACCAACTCGCGACCGACGTGCTCGTCCGGTTGCACGGCCTCGCGCCCGCCCAGGCGGTGCCGAAGGGGCTCGCCCCTTACGACCATAAACGATTGCTCGACGAGGCGATGCTGCTGTTCGACTGGTATTATCCGGCGGTCCTCGGCGCGCGCCCGTCGGTCGAGGCGCAGCGCGATTACGTCCGGGCCTGGCTCGGCGCGGCGTTCATGGGGCTTTCCGATCTGCCGCCGACGCTGGTGCTTCGCGACTTCCACGTGGATAACTTGATGGTGCGCGTGGGCGGTGAGGGAATCGGCCGTTGCGGCCTGCTCGACTTCCAGGACGCGCTCGAAGGCCCCCGCGCCTACGACCTGATGTCGCTCTTGGAGGACGCCCGGCGCGACATCGACCCCGAACTCGCGGCGGCGATGACCGGGCGCTACCTCGCCGCTTTTCCCGGTCTCGACCGCGCCAAGTTCCTGGACGATTTCGCGATCCTGGCGGCGCAGCGCCATGCCAAGGTGATCGGCATCTTCACCCGCCTGCTCGCGCGCGACGGCAAGCCCGACTACTTGGTTCATATTCCGCGCGTGTGGCGGTTGCTGGAGCGGCGGCTGGATCATCCGGCGCTGGCGGGCGTTCGCGATTGGCTCGCGCGACATCTGCCGCCCGCCAACCGAGTCGTTCCCGCGCGCGCGCTGGCGGGCAAGGGGGTGCCGCGATGACCGCGATTTGCAACGCCATGGTGCTCGCCGCCGGGCTCGGCACGCGGCTCCGGCCGTTGACCGACCGCTTGCCGAAACCGCTGGTGCCGGTCGCCGGCCGGACGCTGCTCGACCACGCGCTCGACCGGCTCGCGGCCGCGGGCGTGACGACGGCGGTGGTCAACCTGCACCATCTCGGCGACATGATCGCGGAACACCTCAAGGGTCGGTCCGCGCCGAAAATCATCCTGTCGCGCGAGGAACGGCGCCTGGAAACCGGCGGCGGCGTGCGCCACGCGCTGCCGTTGCTGGGCGCGGGCGCTTTTTTCGTGGTCAACGCCGACGTGCTGTGGCTGAACGGGCCCTACGACGCTCTCGCCCGCCTGCAAAACCATTGGCGCGAATCCGAGATGGACGCGCTGCTGCTGCTGCTCGAAACCACGGCGGCGTTCGGCTACGACGGCGCCGGCGATTTTCTTACCGACCCGGCCGGGCGGCTCGCGCGTCGGCCCGAACGCGAGATCGCGCCCTATCTGTTCACCGGCGTGCAGATCCTCCATCCGCGCCTGTTCGAGGACGCCCCCGCGGGCGCGTTTTCGCTCAACGTCCTCTACGATCGCGCGCTCGCCGTCGGGCGTCTTTACGGCGTCGTCCACGACGGCGAATGGTTCCACGTCGGCACCGCCGAGGGCCTCGCCGAGGCCGAGGATTTCTTGCGGGTGCGTTATCCGGGCACCAAGCGGCGGCGATGAGCGCCGACCCGGCACCCTCCGGCGTTTTCACCATCCCCTCGGGCCTGCCGTTCGCCGATGCGCTGGCCGCCGGCCTGTTGGCGCGGACGGGCGGCGATCCGCTCGCGCTTGCCGCCGCGCAAGTTTTTCTGCCCACCCGGCGCGGCGCGCGCGCGTTGACCGAGGCGTTCCTGCGCCAGACGGCGGGCCGCCCGACCGTTTTGCCGGCGATCCGCACGCTCGGCGATGCCGACGAGGACGAGTTGATCTTCGCGGCGGAAGACGAGGCCGTGGACGGCGTCGGCGCCGATCTTCCGCCCGCCATCGGCGAACTCAGGCGCCTGTTGCTGCTGGCGCGCCTGGTGCGCGCCGATCCGACCCGCCACGCCGCCGCCGACCAGGCGGCCGGGCTCGCGCGCGAACTCGTCCGCCTGATCGATCACGCCGAAACCGAGCGGCTCGATTTCGCCCGCCTCGGCAAACTGGTGCCGGAGGAATACGCGGCCCATTGGCAGCAGACGCTCAAGTTTCTCGGCATCGTCACCGAGGCCTGGCCGAAGGCGCTGGCCGAGGAGGGCAAGCTCGGCCCGGCCGAGCGGCGCAACCGGCTGCTGGCCGCGCGCGCGGCGCTGTGGCGCGCGGCGCCGCCCGCCGGCCTCGTCGTCGCCGCCGGCACCACCGGCAGCGTGCCGGCGACCGCCGATCTCCTGGAAACGATCCTCGGGCTAGCGCGCGGGTTGGTGGTGCTGCCGGGACTGGACCGGGAATTGGACGACGCGGCGTGGGCCGCGTTGGAGCCGACACACCCGCAATTCGGCATGGCGCGGCTGTTGCGGCGCCTCGGTATCGAACGCGCCCATGTGCGCGACTGGGACGCGCCCGGTATCGCGCGCGTGCCGCCGCACCGCGCGCGGCTCGCGGCCGAGGCGCTGCGCCCGGCCGCCGCCGGCCCGCCGGTCCGCCCGGTCCACGCCAGCGCCCTCGACGGCGTGACGCGGATCGATTGCCCGACCCCGCACGAGGAAGCGGGCGTGATCGCGCTGGTGATGCGCGAAGCCTTGCAGAAGCCGGAACGCACCTGCGCGCTGGTCACGCCCGACCGCGCGCTGGCGCGGCGGGTGGCGGCCGAACTCGGGCGCTTCGGCGTCGCCGTCGACGATTCCGCCGGCGTGCCGCTCGACCAGACCCCGCCCGGCGTGTTCCTCCGCCTGCTCGCGCGCGCGGCGGCCGAATCGTTCGCGCCGGTCGCGCTGCTGGCGCTGCTCAAGCACCCGCTCGCCGCGTGCGGGTTCGCGCCGCCCGAATTCCGCGCCCGCGTGCGCGCGCTCGAAACGTTCGCGCTGCGCGGCCCGCGCCCGGCGGCGGGCCTCGCCGGCGTGACGCGGATCGATTGCCCGACCCCGCACGAGGAAGCGGGCGTGATCGCGCTGGTGATGCGCGAAGCCTTGC
>VGZQ01000016.1 GCA_016872535.1 Rhodospirillales bacterium
GCGGAGTCCGGGAGCTTGGCGGTCACCTCGTCCGGCCGCCAGGTGACGGCCGAGAAGAACTCGACGGTCACCGCATCCGCCGTCTCCTCGCCCGGCATGACGTAGCGGATGCGGAAGGAGCCGCGCGCGATGTTGCGCGGCCCGAACAGGGCCACCGGCAGGCTCTGCGGGCTGTCGCGGATCACTCGCACCACGCCGCCCTGCTGGATGGGCACGGCCCGGCCGCAGCGGGCGATGCGGGTCAGCGCCTCCCACACCGTCATGGAGGTGTCGAAGACGCCGTCGAAGCGGTCGCCCCGCTGCTCCCACAGGACATCCAGGGCCGCGAGGCCGGCAAGGTCGATGCGCGAATCGGCGAGCCCCGCGCCGTAGCCGGCTCGGGCCACGTCGGCGAGGACCCAGGCGACGGAGCGGGTCGGCACCGGCTGCGACCAGCCGCTCGGCGACCACGCCGGCAGCTTGCGCGTCACGATGCAGTTGACCATCCGCGAGGTGCGCTGGGAGAGATTGTCGGTCGCCCGCATGCGGATCGCGAGCAGCGTCACCTGCCCGTAGTCGGGCTCGTCCTGGAGCCAAGCCTTCAGACCCGCCCAGCGGATTTCGTGGCCGGCGCGGGACGAGAGGTCCTTATCGTCGGTGCGCTTGAGCCGCACCTCGTAGCGTCCCGGCGCGACCGCGTACCTGTAGCTCAGGCGGATCGGCGTGTTGGTGGCGGCCGAGTGTGTCTCGGCCGCCAGTTGGAGCCAGTCGCTCAGAGGCAAGCCATCGTCGTCGATGGCGCGGGCCTCGACCGCCCAGCTGGCCGTTCGGCCGTCAAGGCCGCCGGAATCGTTGGCGTAGTAGAGGCCGCGGGCGAAGACGATGTCGATGCCGAGATGGTTGGCCTTGGTCTCGGCGGAGGCCGAGACGAACGGCCCCACCCAGCCCGTCTCGCCGGCGCCAAGCTGGTTCGGGCCCTGCAGCTCCTGCCCGGCCACCTCGGGGGCGGTGGTGACGGAAGGATCGAACAGGGCGACGGCGCCGCCCGGTTCCACTATTTGATATTGGACCTCGGCGAAGTTGCCGATGTCCGTGTCCTCGATGCGGATCGCCTCGACCTGGTAGTGGCCCTGGCCGATGACGTGGAGCTGGTGCAGGTACTGCTCGTTGCCCTGGTACTCCTGCCAAGGCTCGGCGGCGAGGTCGGGATAGATCAGGTGCCGGCCGTAGACCACCGGGATCGGCTGTCCCAGGCGGGCCTGGTTGCCCTGGGCCTGCAGCGAATAGGTCGGGCTCGGGCTCGGCGGACTGCCGATGCTCCCCAATCCCCAATCGGCCGAGGGCCGTGCCGGGTTCGGCGCCGGGACCAGCGCGTTGATCAGGGCGCCGCCCGCGATGTTGACGGCGCCCGAGATGACGCCGCCGAAGATCTGGCCCCAGGTGACGGAGCCGAAGGCCGCCGCGCCGGCCTCGAAGCCGAGCGCGCCCGCGAGCGCCCCGCCCAGGGCAGCTCCGGCGACCACGCCCGCCACCATGACGGCGACCATGAGCACGGTGCGAAGCGGGTTCTTGCCGCCGCCCCCGCCTCCGCCGCCACCGTGGGGAAGCGCGACGAAACAGACAACGTTGCCGGAACGGATGACCAGCAGCGGCCACTCGGCGCGCAGCACGGCCCGGCCGTTGACCAGACAGACAGTGGGCTGGGCAAATTCGGCGATACCGCGCCCATCCAGCCAATCCCGGATGGTGACAGGCTTGGGCACCGGCACCACTTCGCGGTCGCGCTCGGGCCGGAACGCATTGCGGACCATCACGACAACGCCGGGGCGGTTCATCCGTCGTCTCCCACGAATCGGTAATAGCCTTCGATCCGCCAGCCATGGGCGGCGAGGCTTTCGCGCGACTGGGCGACCACGCCCTTGTCGCGCACAACATGCAGTACCCTGCCTCCGTCCACCTCCAGCCAGACGCCCACGTGGACCGGGTAGCGGGCTTGGCGCATCAGCACGCAGTCGCCTTCCTCGGGGGCCTCGACTAGGTTCCAGCGCCGGCGCTCCGGGTGGTCGCGGAAATTGCGCGCGATCGTCAGCAGATCGTCGGGATTGGGGATCGCCGGGAGAAAGCGCCCGAACCGCTCGCGCTGCACGTGCCGCACCAGCGCCCAGCAGTGGAACGACCATGTTTTCCCCGGATCGCGGCAAGCCGCTCCCGGCGGCGGCCCTTCCCCATCGGCCGCCCAGGGCAGGCCGATGTAGGTTGAAGCCCAATGAACTGTCGTCACCGCCGCAGCCCCGGATACTTCCTAATGGTGTAGATCTCGCTCGGAAATGCCTTGTTGCCGATGTCGAGCACGCGCGCCCGGCCGGTGACGCGGAAGACGTCCACCTCGACCTCGGAGAGCGTCATGGTCATGGGCGGGTCCATCTGCGGCCCCTCGATATCGGTCGAGAGATATGGCCTGTACGTGACCTCGATGCGCTCCTGGCTGATGGCGGCGGCGTCGAGGTGCCTGGCGATCTCGCGCCCGACGTTGTCGAGCACGACGACGATCTCCGGGACGGGAATGGTGTCGACGGGCGGCAGTTCCAGCTCGAAGCCGAGCGCCACGAAGGGAACCAGCAGCCCGGCATCCCGTGGCGCGCCCGCCTCCAGCCGCGCCACCAGCCCGACCTTGCGGCGCGCCTCCGCATCGAGGCCGTCCAGCACCGCCTGCACCTCGGCGCCGCCGAGCGCGAGCCAGGTGGCGGTGTCCTCGAAATTGCGCACCACCCGGATCGGCCTGGCCACGCCGTCCTCGACGAAGGCCGGGTGCCAGATCTCCAGCGTGTGCAGGACGACGACGTCGGCCGGCGCGGAGGCGTAGGCCTCGCGGATGGCCGCCGAGAGAGCGGGATCGGGCATGGGAGGTCAGACAGGGGCCTCTTCGGCCGACTGGCGGATGACGCGGATGCGGTTCGGAAGATCGGGACGGCGCAGTACCGGCCCTTCGATCTCGATCAGCACCAGGCGCGTGAGCCAGTAGAGCGAGATCGCGAGCAGGGCGAGGTTCCAGGTGAAGCTGTTGTCGCAGGCCTGCCGCCAGAGATCGCCTTCGAGGAAGAGGCACGCGCCCTTGCAGAGCTGCACGACGGGGCAGCGGACGCATTCCTCGCGCGTCGACCAGTGATGCGCGGTCTTAAGCCGGATGTCGTCGAAGGCTTCGATGCTACCGATACGGTGCTTAGTCGCCGCGCTGGTGTTCTGGCAGGTGAGCGCGTTGCCCTTGAGATCGACCGCCAGGTGCTCGGGCCGGTCCATGCCGCATTTCTGGCCGAGAGAGGACGCGGGCCGGGATTCGGCCAGCGAGCGGAAGAAGTCCTCGCACTTGCGGCGCACGGCGCCGACCGGCATGGAGCGCCCCGTCACCGCCTCCCACCAGACCTCCTGCAGGACCCGGTCGTGCTCCTCGGGCGTCTTGGGCGAAAGCGCCATGCCGCCCGCGTCGTAGGGGAGCAGCAGTTCCTCGGAGGTCAACGGCACGTTGGCGGGATCGATGCCGAGCCTGGCGCCGATGTGCTCGCGGATCGCGACCAGGGAGCGGTTGTCGCGCGTGAGCACGCAGTTGAAGCCGATGCGTCCCTTCGGAAACAGCCGGTCGTAGAGCCTGCGGATCACTGCACAACGGACCGGGTCTTCGAGCGGATCGGGCCCGCGGGCGGCGGCGTGGCCGGGGCCGTCGTGGCTGACGCCGACCCCGAAGCCGAGCGCGTCCAGCCAGTCGATCTTCTCGTCGTCGATGAGCGAGCCGTTGGTGACGATGTTGAACTCGGCCTTGGGATAGGCGCTCCGGAGCGCGCTCCCGAGTATCCTGAGCGCCTTCCAGTAGACGAACGGCTCGCCGCCCCAGAACTCGATGCGCAGGTCCTTGCCTTGGCCGCCCTTGCCGCCGTTGAACCACTCGGGGAGCTTTCTCAAGAACGCCTGCACGTCCTCGATTCCGCCCTGGACCTCGTGCGGCTGGCTCGCCTGGTTGCAATACGCGCAGGCGTAGTTGCACTTGAGGCCCATCTGAATCTTGAGGACGCGGACGTTCCGGCCTTTGCGGGCGGGGTTCGCGGGCGAGACCGGGAACGCCGGCTTCCAGTCGCGCGAGGCATTCGCGTAGTCCATGCCGACGGCGGCGAGGCTCACGCGTTCGCCCGAGTCCTCCCACACCAGTTCCGAGACGTGCGGGCGGTAGAGGAGATGGCGCACGTATCCGTTCCGGCCCGCCAGGACGAGCCGGTACTCCAGCGTTTCCGACATGGATCAGGGAACCTCGATATGATTGCGGTCGGAGGGGCCGTTCTCCTGCGCGTCGATCCACGCGAACAGGCGGTGCTTCTCGCGCGAGAGCCGGCAGTCGATCTCGTGGGTCCGGGAGAGATGGCAGTTGCCCCGGCACCAGCTCCGGATCGGGCAGGCGCGGCAGTCCTCGCTCCGCACCCAGCGCCAGGCACGGTCGAGCGCCGTTCGCTCGGCCTCGTCGCGGGGACCTGATTCGTCGAACAGATTGCCGGTGCGGTAGCCGGTCTTCACCCCGTGGTGGCAGGCGTAGCGGTTGCCGGCGAGGTCTACGGAAAGATGGTCGCGGCCGTGGCACAGCGGCTCGACATCCTTATCCGCCCGGGCGAGGCCGGCGCGCCATTCCTCGAGGTGGCCGTCGAAGAAGAGGCACGCGTGGCGATGGCCGGCGTGCCGCAGCCGGGCCAGCTCCCACAGATGCTCGACGTGCCGCTCCAGCGTCTCGGGCGTGAACCGATAGCGCGGATCGCAGCCCTGCGTGGCGCGGACCCAATGGGCGTAGGGCCAGAACGGGCGGCGGTATTCCCGCTCCAGCCGTTCCAGCTTCTCGAACAGGGGCCAGATATGGGGCGTTTCGGCGGTGAACAGGAACGACACGCTGGAGCGGCGCAGCCGCCGCACCATGTCCCACGCTATATCCCGGTGGGGCTGGCCGGAGGCGCCGTGGTCGCTCACCACCACGTGCATGCCCCATTCGTTGAGCCGGTCGACGTGCTTAGGTTCAAGCAGGCTGCCGTTGGTGGTGATGCGGACGAAGTCGAAGGAAATGCCAGCCTCGACGAACGCCGAATGGATGGCGGCGATCCTGTCCCAATAGAGAAGCGGCTCGCCGCCCCAGTAGTCGACGCGCCGGATGCCGTGCGCCCGGACGAACGGGACCACCCGCTCGATGAACGGCTCCACGGGGTGGCCGCGCCTGACCGCATCGGGCGCGTCCCTCTCCTGCAGGCAGTAGGCGCAAGCGAAGTTGCAGGCGTAACCGAGGAAGATGTTGAGTTTCATGCGACGGTCAGCATGTGTTCGGCGAGGCCGCTCACATGACGGAACCCGGCCTTGACGCGGATCGAATCCCCCGGCCGGTTGCCGAGGGCTATGATGCGCACGGCCGCCTCGCCGGCCGGCGCCGGCACCCGCCGCAGGGGCAAATGACCCCCCGTCGCCTCAAGGAAGAACTCGGTGTCGATCCCGGCCGGCCGGCCCTTGGCATCGACGAGCCGGCAGGCCAGCTCCGCCTCGCCGCCGACGGGTATGGTCTCGGGGCCGCCGATGGCGATGCGCGGTTCCGAGCGCCGCGTGTAATCGGCTTGTTTCTCCGGCGCGATGCGCTTGGCCCGCTCGGCCAGACGGCCAATGGCGCCGTGCCTGGGATGACCGATGACGAGGAAGCTCGCTTCCGTAAAATCGAGCTGGCGGAAGTAGACGAATGCCACCAGGGCGCAGTTGGCCTGCTCGACCAGCAGATGGCGTGTCCCGGTCGCCTTGCTGTTCACGGTGAGCGCGCGGGCGTTGTAGGGGGTCGACGGCGCCCCCGCGAGGTCGAGCGGGAACATCCAGCGTGCCATGTCCGACCACTCGTGGAGGCCAGCGGCAACGCCGATGTCGAGCGCCACGGCACCCAACTCCTTGAACGCCAATCCCGCCAGACGCGGTGCCAGCAGACTGCCGTCAACCACACCGTCACCGAACGTGCGGCCGGGGACAAGGTCTCCGTGGACATCGAGGTCGATGTCCGGGCGCGCCTGGTCCACGAGCGGGCTCTCCGCCCAGGTGCGGACGGTGACGCGGCGGGGCGAATCCACGACTTGCACCAGGACGGGGGCGGGGTGTCGCAGGCCGTCGAAGCGGGTAATAAACAGATTGGGAAGAAGGCTCATCGGCGACCTCGTCGTCAGCCGTCGCAGCAAGCGCAGTTGCAGTCGCAAGCGCAATTGCAGTTGCAATTGCAGTTGGAGTAGCAGTTGAAGCCGCCGCAGTTGCAGTTGTTGTAGTTGCGCCGGTATTCGGCCCCGCCGATCTCGTCGGCGGCGAGCGCATAGGAGCCATGGACAAAGCCGACCGACACCGGCTGGTAGGCGACTTGCTGGCCGCCGGCGAAGTCGTAGCCGCTGGGGTTGCCGGGCGAGAAGCCGAGTCCCCAGGTCCACCAGTCGCCGTTGGGCGGCGTCCACCGCGGGTCGCCGAGGCAGTTGCCGTTCGGGAGATAGCCCGCGCAGTTGTTGACCCGGTCGTCGTAGTACTGGTTCGAGCGGTTGAGCTCGCCGATGTCGGTGCCGTCGGCGATCTTGAAGCCGGTGGCGCGGGCGTCGTCGCCTGTGGCGCCCGAGCGCACGGTGCCGCTCGCGATCAGGTTGGGAAGCGAAAGATCGCCGGTCATCGCGTCGCCGGCCTTGGCCACCCTTGTCGCGAGGTCGACCGCGCCGGGCGCGATCTTCTCCGCCGTCACCGCCCCGTCGGCGAGCTTCGCCGCGGTGACGGCGCCGTCCGCGATCTCGCTGGTCTGGGCCGGTCCGCCGGCCTTCAAGAGCTTGCCGGTAACGCCGTCAAAGCGTGCGAGCGCGCCGTCCGCCACGCCCGCGGGCCCGACGACGTCGCCCCCGCCCGGGGCCAGCTCGTAGGCCGTGCCGGCAGGATTGACCCGGATGCTCTTCAGCGAATCCGCCGGCGCGGGATCGGGGATCTTGGCCGCATGGATCGCGGCCTCGCCGGCGCTTGCCGATGCAGCAATGGCGGAACCGGCCGCGGCGATCGCGCTGCCGGCGGCGTCAGCCACCTTCTGGTCGAGCTCGGCGCGGCTCGCCGCGATGGCCGCCTCGTTGTCGGCGACGGTTTTCGCGACCGTCTTGACCGGGCCGCTCTCGGTCTCGACGGTCGAGGTCGCATCGCCATGCACCACCTGGTGGAGCTTGTCGGCGGCGGCGGTCGTCTTTGCGACCGCCGCCTGGAGGTCGGTTTGCAGCGTCATGATGTTCTAGCTCCGGAATCGAAGGCGGATCGGACTCACCAGGCGTAGGGACCCGTCAGCCCGGAATGGACGAGCGCGTGCAGCGCGTCCGCGTCGCGGAACAGCGCCGCGAGATCGCTGTCGAGAGCGATGGCGAGCGCGTCCTCGGAGAGCACCGGCCGCTCGCGGATCTCGAGCTCGGAGGCGATCTCCCAGAGGACGCCGCCCTTGAGCCGCGCCTCGAACTGGCGCGTGAAGCGGGCCTCATGCACCCCGAGTCCGATGCCGCCCAGGAGGTCGATCAGGAACCACTCGCCGCCTTCCTTGGCGTGCCAGCGATACCAGGCCTCGAACAGCGCGAACTGCTCGCGGCGCATCAGCCAACGCACGGCGATGCGGGTCGGCACCTGGGTGAAGCGCTTGCGCTGCCGCGCCGGCCCCGCCTCCATCTCGGTGCGCAGGATCGCCTCGCCCGGGCGGATGCCGTAGCCCTCCACCGTCGGCAGGGGCAGGGTAGCGGGCCAGGAGACGGGCATCGGGATTTATTCTTTTCTGGCAAATGGTTAGAACTGTGGACACGGTCTTATGGACTGAGCTACAATGTAGCCCAATAAAGGGAGTTCCGATCCATGACCACCGTTGTCCGTGCGCGCATCGACGAGCGGGTTAAGAAGGACGCCGCCGCCGTGCTGGCGTCGATCGGGCTCACCGTGTCCGATGCCTTCCGCCTCATGATGGTGCGCATCGCCGCCGAAAAGCGGCTGCCTTTCGAGCCGCTGGTGCCCAACGCCGAAACCGTCAAGGCCATGCAAGCCGCCCGGCGCGGCGAACTGGTGACTGTCGGCGGCGTGAAGGACCTGCTGGCGGATCTGAATGCGGACGATTAGGCGCACCAACGCCTTCAAGCGCGACTACAAGCGCGAGAAGAAGGGCCGGCATCGCCAGACGCTCGATGACGAACTATTGAAGATCGTCACGTTGCTGGCATCGGATGTGCCGCTTCCGGAACGCAACCGCGACCATCCGCTGGCCGGGGAATGGAAGGATCACCGGGACTGCCACATCAAGCCCGACTTGGTGCTGATCTACCGAAAACCGGATGGGGCGACGCTCGATCTGGTGCGCCTCGGCTCGCACAGCGAACTCGGACTGTGACCTCCGAGCCCCCCTACCTGTAAACTCCCGCCGCCGGGTTGAGCCCATAGCGGCGCTCAAGCGTGGGCGCCAGCCCTTCGCCGCGGCCGATCCGGCGCGACATCAGGCTCTCCATCTGCTCGACGAAGATGTCGATCAGCACCTCGCCCGCCGGGCCGCGCCGGGTCTCGGTGCGGGCCTGGGTGCCCTGCACGGTGTTGTAGACGGTCGGCTGCACCACCACGGTGGGGGTGCCTTCGGCTGAGGAAAGGCGCATCAGGTTGAAGCGGTGCCGAGGATCGTCGCGGGTCAGCACCTCCTCGCCGTGAAGCGCCACGATGGGCACCTCGCCGGAACGGAGCCCCGCGACGCCGCCGCCGTGGAGCCGCTCGGCCTCCCGGAACAGGACCGGGTCGACGTCGCGGCGGCGCAACCCATCATGCCCGACCACGCCGCCGGAATGGGCCTCCAGGATAAGGTTGGGGTCGGCCGGCGCCGGCGAACCGCCGCCGCTTCCGCCAGTGAACCAGCCGGCGATGCCCTCTCCGATGGAGGAGAACAGCCCCTCCAGGAAGCCGCCGAGCGGCTTGGCGACCGAGAGGCGCCAGGCGGCCCGCAGCGCCTCCTCGGCCACGGCGTTGAACAGATCGCGCGCCGCCAGCTTGCCGGTCGAGGCCCATTTGACGAAGGCATCTTCGCTGGCTTCGAGCGCCCGGGTCATGCCCCGCTCGGCGACGCGGGCGGCATCGGTGGATTCGTCCACGTAGTCGCGAATGGCCCGCACCGCGCCATCCCGCCACTCGCGGGAGGCATCGAGCTTGCGGCGCTCGGCTTCCTCCACCGCCCGCGCGTAGGTCTGCTGGTCGATGGCGGCATTGGCGAGCAGATTGTCCAGTTCGGCCAGGACGTCCCGGTATTCCTCCTCGGCAGTGCGGTGGCGCCGGGTGATCTCGGCGCCCTTCTCGCGAAGCCTGGCTTCCGCCTCGAGCTCCTTGTTCAGGTCCTCGATGGCCTGCTTCTGGTCGTAAAGCGCCCCGGCAAGGCGCTCGGCCTCGGCCCGCTGATCCTCCGACGCGCCTTCCGGCAGGCGCCCGAGCGCCTGCTCGATCGCGGCGCCACGGGGATCGAAGGGCGCCTTCAACTGGCGCTCCAGATCGGCAATCACTTTCCGAGCCTGGGCATCGGTGCGCTCGGCGGCCTCGCGGAGCGGCTTCTCGACCGCCTCGATCTTGCGCGCCGCGATGTCGCGCAAGAGCGCGATCTCGCGCTCGACGTCGGCGTCCAGGATGCCCGGCCGGCCGCGCTTCTTCTCGGCGGTGGCGATGTCGCGGGCGAGCTGGTCGTTGACGGCGGCGATCTTCTCGGCCGCATCCACCGCCACCTTGACCTTCTCGGCCTCGAGCGCCTTGAGGCGCGCCGCGATGGTCTCGGCGTTCCGCTCCTCCTCGGCCCGGCGGCGCCCGGCCTCGGCCCGGTCCTTGTCCGCCTCGAACGTCTCGACCTCGGCGCGACCCTTGGCGATCAGGGTGTCGATTTCGGACTCGAGGCGGTCCACGGTGGCCTGGGCGGCCCGGGTCGCCATCTCGATCCGGAAACCGTAGGAGGGATCCCAGACGACCTTGCCCGATTGCAGGGAGGCCAAGCGCCGTTCGGCCTCCACCAGCTCGCGAACCTTGGCCGCGACCTGGGAGCCGATGTCCGGCCCCTTGAACCAGTCCTTGATGTCGTTGAAGAAGGAGGCGAGGCCGCGCAGCGTCGTTTCGACCACGCCCCCCACCATGGGGGTCTTGGCCATCTCTTCGAGCAGGTTGCCCCAGGCGGCCTTCAGATGATGGGTGGCGCCGGTGAGCCCGCCGGCCTCCGCCTCGCCCGCGCCGCCGACCTGGCGCTCCAGGGTCTCCAGTATGAGTGTTTGCGCGCCGGCCACGTCGCCGGCCTCGACCATGGCGGCGATCATCTCGCGCTGCCCGGCGGTGAAAGTGACGCCGACGCGCTTCAGCGCCGTGATGCCCTCGACCGGGTCCTCCAGCGCCTTGCCGAGCTGCACGGCGGAAGAACGCAAATCCTGGCCGAAAACGGCCGAGAGATCCTGCGCCGCCTTGATGGCGCGCACGAAGGTGTCGCCCGAGACCGAGCGGAAGGTGGCGAGCACCGAGGCGGCATCCATCACGCCCTCGGCGGTGGCCATGGTGCTGGCCTCCATGGCGTCGGCGAGATCGTTCAGCTCCCGCCCGGTGAGTCCCGAGGCATGACCGGTGGCCTTGAGCACGGCCTCAAGCCGCAGCAGCGACTGCTGGGCCGTCTCCATCTCGTGGAGGCCCTTGCCCAGCGCCACGGCGAGGCCGCCCAGCGCCGCCCCGGCTGCGAGACCGGCCGGACCCAGGCGCAGCAAGGCGGAGCCGACGCCGCCAAGGTTGCCGGCGAAGCCCTCGAGGCGCACGCGCGCCGCCGAGGTGACCTCGTTCAGCGCCAGCAGTCCCTTGGAGGCCGGCTTCGATGCCTGCTCGATGCGGGCCAGCGCCCGGCTGCCGTCTTCGCCCAGAGAGTTGAGCGCGCGGCGGACGGTTTCGCCGTCCTTGACCGCGAGACGTATATATAAGTGCCGTTCGCTCATCTGCGTTCGCCCTCAAGCGCCGGGCGCGTGCCTCCGCGCGCTTGGCTCCTCCGCTTCCCTCGGCTTTCGCCTCGTCGCTTCGGGGCGCTCAACGCGCCTGCGCTCGCTTCGCTCACGACAGATCGTTCCCGGCGCGCAGGCGGGCGAGGCCTTCCAGCAGCCCGGCCTCGGCGTCGGGCAGCAGATCGGCGACGGCGACGTCGTAGCCGAGGGCCTCAGCCATATGTAGGGCGAGGCCTAAGTCGATGCCGGTCACGGCGCCATTCGGAGCAAAACGAAGCTGCCCGGCAACCCGCAGCAGCACGTCCCAGGTCTGCCAGCCGGACTCGGTCAGGGGTTTATGCTGTCGGTAGGGGCAGGCGCAACCGCAGGAGAGGCCGCTGTCCCGGCAGCCGCGGCAGTATCCGGGCCCGCCGCCGAAGTGCCATGCGGCGCGGGCCCGGATGCGTTTCCCTCGGCGGCCCGGTCTTCGAGCGGCGCCAGATAGCGGTGATAGAACAGCGCCGCCAGCAGGGGATTCTCGTCGACGAAGGCGGCCACGGACTCGTCCGTGACCGGGCCCTCGATGCCCTCCCATTCGACGACGGCGTAGAGGGCGAGGCCCTTGATCATCAGCGCGCGCATCAGCCCCCGTCGCACGGACGGGTCTTCCGGATCGAGGTCCTCGGATCCGGCTTTGTGCCGGGCCCAGTCCTCGTAGACCTTCTCGGCCTGGGCCTGGATCATGGCGTAGGCCGGCGTGGTGATCGGGCGCACCTTGAGCCTCGCGCCGTCGGCGAGATCGAGCCAGACCGGCTCGCGCATTCCCAATTTGATCATGCGTAGGTCTCCACGTCGTTGGTGAGAGTGGCGGTCATCATGCGGCCGGCCGTGGCGTTGTTCGCCGCCCGCCATTCGAAGCTCGCCTGCACGCCGCCCGGGCCGCCGATCGCCCGCTTCGGTTTCGGCAGGTAGACTTCGTGGGCCTCGATCATGAGTTTTTCGGTGCCGGAGATGACGTAGGCGAACTCGAGGGCTACCGGGTCGCCCGAGGTGGCCTTGTCGAGCAGCGCGGTATCGGCAAAGCGGACCTCGATTGAGCCGGTGAGCGCGGCGATGGTGGGATCGGCGCCGTCGATCTTGCCGTCCGAACGGATGGTCTCGATGCGCTCCAGGTTGTTCGAATAGGCGAGATTGGCGCCGGTCAGGTTGGCGAGCGGGGCGCCGTCCAGCTTCACCTGCCCCTGGAACTGGCCGAAGCGCTTGAACGGCAGCGTCGCCGGAACCCCGCCCTGGGAGGCGGCATTGCGGGTTTCGCCCTGGCCGACGGCGTTGAAGGTGGCGTTGGTATGTCCCGATCGCTGGAAGTTGAGCTGCATGGAGTTGAGGCGCACGCCGCCGATCAGGAAGAAGGCGGGCACCTCGGGCATGCCGATCTCGACCGTGAGGCTCGGCAGCGCCAGGGCGCCCGAGCCGAACTCGTGGGCGAAGGGACCGGGGGCTGCACCGGTGGTGGCGGGCGCGCCCAGGAGCGCCTTCAGCCAATGGCCGAAGTGGCGGAGATCGACCGGCACAACGAGATCGCCCTCGGCCTTGACGACGTCGCGCGACGGCGCGGCCGGGTCGCGTCCCTGGCCCAGGATGTCGCTCTCGATCAGCCCCTGCTCGGAGCCGAGCGAGGAAGAGACGAAGGGGAAGCGGACGAACCCCGCGAGCGGGGGAACGCCGTAGTCGGTCTCGAACGCGGCCAGAAGGATCGCGTTCGCGCCATAGGCACGGGCCATGGGAACCTCCGGTTTTCAGATGACAGGGATCAGAGGTCAGGGATCAGAAATCGGATGCCGGGAATCGTCTTTTCTGATCCCCGATGCCTGGTTTCTGGCCTCTGTTACGCCAGCGGGTCGCTGGAGGCGTAATGAAGCGTCACGGTCACGGCGGCGGCCTTGAGGCCGGCAGCGCCATCGATGGCGAGATCGCGGATCCGGGGCGCGCCCCACTCGACCCAGTCGACCAGGCCGCCCAGGGTGCGGTCGGCGGCGAGGACCGAACCGACTTCGGCGAGCTGATCGTCGAGAGTGCCGGTGGCGGCATCGGCCGGGGCCTGCTGGACGATGAGTTCGATTTCGGCCTGGTGCTGCCAGAGATACGTGAGCGGCGAGAGCAGAACCTCCGGCTCGCCCGGATCGCCGTCGCGAAGGATCGCCAAGCCGCCGGCCGGCACCTTCTCGGGCAGCGGCTCCTCGCGCTTGACCGTGGCGCCGGGCACCGCCTGGAGGCGCGCGAACAGCGCCGCCAGCACCTCTTCGCGACGGGTGGGCATGGTTCACTCCCGTCCGGCATCCCGCCAGTTGCGGACCACCAGTTGCGGCAGCAGAGCGAGCCACTTCTCCGCCGCGCCGGTCACGTCGAGGCGCTTCCGGAGCGTCACTTGCGGCACCAGCAGGAACATCGGCACGGTGACTAGGCCGCGTCCGGTTCGGAGCGCCCTCTCGCTTGCTCGGGCGAAACCGCCGCGCCTGCCGGTGCGGGCGCGCCGGTTGTCGGCCACCAGCAGCGACGGTCCGCGCCGCCGGTAGACGAACCGCAGCCGGGCTCCATGCATTCGCTCCCACAGGCCGGGAGTCATCTTCCGCCGGCCGTCGCCGAACCTGCCGGCAGCCGGGGTCGGGATGGCGAGGAAGAAGCCGTGCTTCGAGCGGATGACGGCGCCTTCCTCGTAGACGCGCACGATGTTCGGGGCCTTGCTGAAGACCAGCCCGGCGGCGCGGATGCTCCTGGCACCCTTCGGGTACACTTCGCTCCGCCAGGTGTTGGCGAGACGCTGCCCCAGACCGGCGCCGGCGATCTGCCGGCGCAGGTCCTGCTTGAGACCATCTGTCGCCTCGCGGACGCCCGCCGTCACCGCCTCCTCGGCCGCCTTCACCTCCTCGGCCAGGAAGCGCTTGAGGTCGCCCTCGATGGCAGCCTGGAGTCTCACGCCGGCCTCGTATCCAACGTCCAGACCAGCCGCTCGGCGTCGCGCACCGGCTCGCCCTGGACGACGAAGGTCCCGCCGCCGAGGGTGCCAATCAAAGTGATGGTGTCGCCCTCGGACGGGGTCGGAACCTCGGAGACCCGCACCTCGAACACCGCCGTCGCCGTGTGCACGGCGACGTCGCCGAACTCGACCTCCCGGTCCGGACGGCGGGCGATCGCCCGGACCGGGATGCCGTCGCCGGTTCCGCCCGGACGGTAGATGACCGTCCTGGTGATGTCGGGATTGGCGAACAGGTCGTCGATGGCGCCCATGAACGCATTCATTGGAAGGCGTCGGTGGCCGATCAGTTGCTGGTATGGATGCGCACCGCGAGGCGGGGCCGCTTGTTGATCGGCAGGATCGAGGCCTCGGTCTTGACGTCGATGGCGCTGCCATCGTTGCGCGCGATCTGCCGGGCGTACATGGGCAGGCCGACCGTGTTGACCGTCTCGATCAGGTTGGCGGGCGCGCCGTAGGTGACGAAGGTGTCCATGGTGCCGAGCGGGAAGGCAATGCCCTCGCCGGCCGGGATCAGGGTCTCGGTGGCGCCGGTCGAGAGAGTGACCGTGGCGTTGTATTCCTCGAACATGATGCCGGCGAAGGGGAAGCGCCGGCGGACGTCGTCGCGGAGCGGCTGGGCCCCGGTCGAGGAGTAATACTTGTAGGCCTCCTCGACCTTGCCGTGGCCGATCAGCTTGTCGAAGAACTCCGGGCTGACGAGGGCCAGCGCCCCGGTCATGGTCTCGCCCTTGAGCCCGGTCTCGACCTTCCGCAGCACGTCGCGCACCTTGGCCTGGACGCCGGTGCCGGCGGTGCCGAGCACGAAGTCCACCGATTGCTGCTGCAGTCCGAACTCGCCGAAGTAGTCGTAGAGGGTGGTGCCGGCGCCGTCCTTGACGATGCCGCGCAGCGCATTGATCTCCATGTACTCGCGGGTCTGGGCGTGCTTGGCCCGCATGCGGGTCAGTTTCCGCTCCATGACGGTCGCCAGCGGATCGGCGGCGTCGGCCACGCCGAAGCCGCGCACGCCCTGGATGTCCTGAGGGGTGACGGCGTCGTCGTGCGGAATCCAGGGGATGGTGAAGGAACGCATGGACTTGGCGTCGCGGTTGGCGACGGTGGCCGGGCCGCCGAGCGGCACGGTGGGCAGCAGGTTGAGCACGCCTTCGGCCTGCTCGATGACGACGGAACGCTGGGTCACGCCCTCGAAGCGGAACAGGCCCATCTGCCCGAGGCGCGTGTAGACGTTGGGCAGGATATTGATGGCCTGGGTCATTTCCGCCAGCGAGTAGCCGCCGGCGTCGAAGGGGTTGGTCATGACGGTCATGGTCGGGATCTCCGTGGATTGAAATGGACGAACAAGTCCGCCCGGAGCCGAGGAGGGCTCCGGTTCGGCAGGCGTGGGCGTGAGGGGAAGTCGGAGTGTCCGGCGGCTTTAATCCGCCGAACCGTTACGCGGCGGCGCGGACGACGAGGCCGGCCTGGCTGAGCTGCGCCTTCTTGGCGTCCTTCTCGGCCGCCTGGTCGACGGAGGCGTCGAAAGCGAGCGCGGCCTCGGAGAGGATGACGGGACCGCGCGCCACCGCGACGCCGATGGCATCGCCGGCGCCGGCGTCGACGGCTTGCGTCAGCACCGCGACGGCGGTCTCGGCGCCTTCGTCGCCGACGACGGCGGCGGCCGGCGAGAGGCGGTACTTGGCCGTTGCCGTGATCTTTCCGAGCACGGCGCCCAGCGGGTAGCTGGCGCCGCCCTTGAGGATGACGGTCTCGCGGCAGTAGCCGGCGTTGAGTTCGTACTTCAAGAGATCGCCCAGGGTGGGCGTAGCGACGAGGACGGGCATGATGGGAGCCTCCGGATTTCAGGGATGGGGGATAGGAAGTGGCGGTTCAGGCCGGTGCGCCCTTGCCGGCGGCTTGCTTGGCGCGCTTGACGATGGGGCTTTCGGCCGGCCGGGCGGCCGCCGGCGCGGTGGCGACGATGTCCGCGGCATCGGAACGGGTGGCCAGTTCGTCGAGCACCGAGCGGCGGAGCGCGTCAGCTCGGACGCCCTTGGCCATGGCCTCGGCGGCGTCGACCTTTAGCCCTAAGCGCGCGGCCTGGGCGGCGACGGCGGCGAGCTCGGCGTATTCGCCGCGCAGCCGCTGTTCGACCTGCGTCACGTCGGAGACATTGACGGCAGGCCCTTGTACGGGCGCGGCGTCGGGCGCGGGGGGCACGGGCCCTTCGGCCCCGGGATTGATGGTCGGATCGGCGGTCTGCATGGAAGCCTCCTTTCGGCTTTCGGTGGGACGCGCGGCGCGGCCGCGCGTGGTGGGTTTGGGGGCGAGCGTGGCGACAAGATCGGCAACTGCGTCGCGGAGCGTGCCGACCCGGTCGGCGAGTCCGGCCTTCACCGCCAGATCGCCGCGATAGACGGCGGCCTCGGTGGCGCGGACGGCTTCGGGCGGAAGGTTGCGGTTGCGGGCGACGAGCGCCACGAAGCGGTCGTAGAGTCGGTCCACGTCGGTCTGGACGTCGGCCCGGGCTCGGGGACTGAGCGGCTCGTGGGGGTTGCCGTCGATCTTGCGCTCGCCGGCATGGACGAAGGTCCAGGAAAGACCGGCCATGCGATCAGCGCCGCTCTCGTCCACATGCACCGCCACCACGCCGACGGAGCCGACCTCTCCGGTCTGGGTGATGACGAGGCGATCGGCGGCGGAGGCGATGGCATAGGCGGCGGAGAGCGCTGCCTCGCCGGCGACCGCCCAGATCGGCTTGCCGCTTTCCCTGGCGAGCGCGGCGATGCGCTCGACCAGATCGAACAGCCCGCCGACCTCGCCTCCTGGGGAGTCGATGTCGAACACGATGCCCCGCACCAAGGCGTCGGCGACCGCCGCCTCGACGGCGTCGCCGATGTCACCATAGGACGTGAGCCCGCTGGCCGCCGCCAGATACCCGGAGCGCGATACCAGCGTGCCGGCGACCGGAATGACGGCGATGCCGTCCGGCGTGATGGCGGTCGCTCGCGCGGGCGCGGCGCCAATGTCCAACGGCTCCAGCGCCTGGCCGGCAAGCCGGGGCCCGAGCACGCCGAGGATCGCGTCGAGCTTGGGCCGCGCGATCATCAAGGGCGTCCCGAACAGGCGGGACGCGATGTGAGGAAGATCGGTCATCGGATTCCAGAGATCAGGGAACAGAAGGTGGCGCTTCGGCGGAATCGCCGGCGATGTCTTGTGCAGGTTCGACGAGTTTGGCCGCCGTCTGGCCGAAGACGAGTCCGAGCGACCGTTCCCGCGCCTTGTCGGCGGCGATCTCGGCGTCGACCTGCTCGGCGTCGAAGCCGCGCTCGGCGATGGCCTGGGTCCGGCTCTTGAGCCCCGCATCGATCTGCTCGATCTCGGCGCGGGCGTCCTTCAGGGGGTCGACCCACTCCCAGCGCGGCGGCAGCCACGAGCAGGCGAGATACTCGGCCCGGCGCCGGTCGTAGCCGGGGATGTCGAGCGCGCCCGAGAGCACGGCCGCGTCCATCCAGCGCCGCCAGACGGCGCGGCAGAGCTGGAAGACCAGCACCGAGTGCTGCCAAGCCTCGACCCGGCGGCGGAACTCCAGCAACGCCAGGCGCGAGTTCGAGTAGTTGGCCTTCAGCATGTCGTTCGAGAGGTAGGCATAGGGCACGCCGAGGGCGGCGGAGACCTGCAGCAGAGTGCGGTACTGGAACGGCTCGTAGGAGCCGCCGACGTCGGCCGGAGTGGAGGTCTGGATCTGCTCGCCCGGCTCCAGCATCACCACCTGTCCGGGCTGCACGTCCATGGTCCGCTCGCCGTCCGGCTCCGTCTCCTCGGCGAGATCGAAGGGCTCGCCAGGAGCGGGCGTGGTGACGAAGAGGGCGTACATGGCCGCCACCTTCTTGCGGTCGAGCTCGGCGTCGTCGTACTGATCCAAGAGGAACAGCTTGACGATGGCGGGCGCGAAACGGGAGACGCCGCGCAACTGCCCGGCATCGACCGGATCGATAACATGCACGATCTCCGAGGCCGGGATGCGCGCCGTCTCGCCTGCCAGCCCCGGATCGGTCACGTCGCCGGGATGGCGGCGCAGGAAGTGATAGGCGACGCGCCGGCCGATGCGGTCGAACTCGATGCCCTGACGGACGACGTTGCCGTTGGGGAGCGTTTCGGTCCGCGACAGCGGCAGCATCTCGGAGGGGATCATCTGCAGTTGCAGCGGCACCGCCAGGCCGTCCTCGAGGCGGCGCGGGCGGAAGCGGAAGAACACCTCGCCGGCGATGAACACCTCGCGGACCGCCCGGCGCTGCAGGCCATAGAAGTCGGTGAATCCCTCGGCGTCGCTCTCGTCGGTCCAGGCCAGCCACAGCGTCTGCACGCGTGCCTTCAGTTCCGCATCGCCGATCAGCGACGACGGCTTGATGCCGGCGCCGACCACGTTGCCGGCCCAGCTCTCGATGGCATTCGCCGCGTAGCCGTTGTTGCGGATCAGGTGCCGGGCGCGCGCCGTGATGTCCGGACCGGCGGCGGCGATCAGCGTGTTGAGATGGGCGCGCGAGGGCTGGAAGGCCCTGAGCCGGCGATTGCCCATCCCCGCCTCGAAGCCCCCATTGAACCCGCCGATGAAGGCACCGATGCGGCGGCGCAGGCTGCCGAGCATAATCAGAGTCCCTTGCTCGCGTAGACGAGAATTCGGCGGCGCGGGCCTCTCTTCTCCATCTGGGCGATGCGCCGCTCCAGGTCGGCCAGGACCTTGTCGGCCTGGGCCAGGTCGTACTGGACGCTGCGGTCGCCGACCGAGACGCGGCTGACCAGCGAATTGCGCCGCGCCAGCACGCGCTCGCGCTCGGCCTTGAGTTCGTCGAGGGTCATGGACGGTCACGACATGTAGGAGGAACGGAACACCTTGCGGCCCCTGCGGATCGGGCGGCGCACGAGGCCGGCGTTGGGGGCCGCGTCGGTATCGCTTGCGCTCTCGGAACCGACGGCGGGGACACCGACCCCCGCCGGTTCGCGGGGGCAGGCCTGTGCTTCCAGGTCCCGCCACTTGCTCTCCGCCCAGCGGTCGGCGCCGAGAATCCAGGCGGCGGCGCGGGCGTAAGTACGGCAGTCGAGCGCCTCGTTGCGCTCGCGCAGCTTCTGCCATTCGAGCCGGGCGAAGCCGCGCCGGGTCTTCACCGTGACCAGCTGCTCGGCCACCAGCTGCTTCACCCACTCGGCATCGGCCCACGACGGCAGATGCACCGTTCCGGCCGGGAAGCAGGCACCCGCCGCCCGCTCCTCGTCGGTCGGGCGGTCGAGGCGCAGGTATCGGTAGGTCTCCGACTTGAAGGTGGAGACGGCGACGGTCCAGAGGCGCGCGCCGCGCCGGACCTTCTTGCCGCCTTCGGTCGAGTCGACGTAGGTCGGCCCCGAGACCGGGCTCGCGCGATTGAAGCCCTCGACGCCCTTGACCGGCGCCACCTGGCCGAACCCAGACCGGCGCGCCCACGCGTACACGGCGGGGGTCTCGTAGCCGGTGTCGATGGCGAGGCGGGCGATCCCCATGGCGGTGCCGCCGGCGTGCATCCAGGTGCGGCCGAGCAGTTTGTCCAGCTCGGCCCAGGTCTCGGCTTTCTCGGGACCGCCCTCGATGACGATGTGGTCGATCAGCCAGCTTTCCAGTCCCCGGCCCCAGGCCCAGACGTCGATCTCGATCCGGTCCTTCTGGACGTCGGCGCCGGCCGTCAGGAACAGCGCGCCGGCCGGCACCGTGCCGTTCGGCCACGTCTCGCGCCGCTCGTAGATGCGCTGCCAGTCCGGCGCCTCGCCGGTTTCCATCCAGGTCTCGCCAAGCATGCTGTTCTTGAAGCTCCGCTTGGCCTCGTCCGTCGCCTGCGCCGTCTCCCAGGCCCGGGCGATCTCCGTCCATGACAGCCAGCCCACGGGCGAATAGAGCGCCGAGAGGTGGAAGCCGATCGTGCCCGGATCGGACGATGTCGCGGTCGCTCGCCACTCGCCGGCCGCCAGCATAGCGGTCTTGTGATGTTCCTCGATCGCGCCGTCGCATGCCTCGCAAAGATAGCGTGCCGTCTCCGGCTTGCTTTTCTCCCACCGGAGCCGCTCGAAGCGGAGCCACTGCCGGTGTTCGCAATGCGGACAGGGCACGAAGTAGCGCCGCTGGTCGGAGGCTTCGTACTCGCGCTCGATGCGCGAGACCCCGTGGATCGTCGGCGTCGAGGCCAAGAATATTTTGCTCCGCCACGCGAACGTGCGCGTGCGCGCCTCGGCGAGCGCCACCGGATCGCCCTCCTCGTCGGCCGAGGGCGGATAGGCGTCCACCTCGTCCAGAAACAGATAGCGCGCCGGCATCGAGCGCAGGCCGACCGCGCTGTTGGCGCCGGTCATGACCAGCAGCCCCGCCGGGAACTCCTTCGACAGCACCGTGTTGCCGGCATCGCGGGACCGCGCCGGCTTCACACGCTCGCGCAGAATGGGGCTCTCCTCGATCAGCGGGTCGATGCGCTGGCGCGAGAAGCGCTTGGCGAGCTCGACGGTCGGCTGCACGGCGAGCATCGGTCCCGGCGCGTGGTGGATGACGTAGCCGATCCAGCAGTTGCCACCCTCCGTGGCGCCGACCTGCGCCGCCTTCATGAATACGATGCGACGCGCGGCATGCGACGGCGACAGCGCGTCCATGATCGCCCGCATGTAGGGGGTGCGACCGGTTCGGTAACGCCCGGGCTCGGCCGAAGCGCGCGGGCTGAGCACGCGATGCCGGTCGGCCCACTCGGAAACGCTGAGCGTCGGGTCCGGCGTTAGGCCATCGCGCCACGATTGGCGGAATTCCTCGCCGCCCTCGAAACCAGCCGGGTCATCGAAACTCGGGTCGAACCTCGGCGAGGTCGGCGAGGTGAGCTCGGACATGGGTCTCCAGAACCTTCTGCATCGGATGCGCCTCCACGCCGAGTTCGGCCGCCATCAATGCCGCGACGCGCGCCGGCCAGTTGACCCAGCCGTCCCGCTCCTCGCGCGCCAGCCGGAACACCAGCGCGGTTGCCCGCGCCCGGTCCACCATCTCGCCCTTCATGCGTTGCAGCCGCAGGCGGGCGAGATGCGCCTTGGCGATCTCGTGGGCGGTGCGGGCCTGGACGAAGGTGACGCCACCTCCCTCTGGGCCGCCCACGGGAAGTCCTTGCTCCTTGAGCGTCTCGCGCACCGAGCCCAGCGCCACGTCCGCGACCGGCTTTAGCTTCCGCGGCTTCGGTTTGGATCGCCCGGGCTCGGTCGTGCGCTCCCAGGCGGCGTCCGCCTTTGCCGGATCGACGGTGCCGTCGGGCTCCACCGGAATGCGACCGGCCTTGATCGCCTTCTGCACGGCGACGTGGCTCACGCCGCGATGCCGGGCGTAGGCGCGGATCGACAGTCCCAACTGCAGTCTCCGGAAGAAAGGAAGCGCCGCGCCGAAACGGAATGCCGCCGGGACACTGGTCCCGGCGGCACTGGCCACGGTCGGCGGCTTGGGCGGCGCGTCAGGTATGTCGCGGCGCGAGGACGCGGAACCCCTGCTTCAGCGCCGTCGCGCCGAACAGCGCGCCCGGGCCGTTTCCCTCCTCGTCGCGGGACGGGAAGAGAATGGCGCCGTTGTCGAGGACGAGGGCGGGCACGGTTTCGTCGGGCGGCCAGCCTTCGGCCTCGAGCTCGCGCACGCTCATCGAACGCACTTCGACGATGCGGCGGCCCGCGAGGGTGACTTGGGTGTCGGTCATGATCGCCTCACGCCTCGATCCGGTAGACGCGGCGACCCTCGACCTTCTCCGAGGTCACCTCGAGGCCGAGCTTCTTCTTGAGCGCGCCGGCGATGGCGCCACGCACCGTGTGCGGTTGCCAGCCGAAGGCCTTGGCGATCTCCTCGATGCTGGCGCCCTCCTTGCGCTTCAGCATCTCGATCAGACGAGCCTGCTTGCTGTCGGCCCGTGTCGCGCGCGGTGCCTTGGCGTCGCCCTTCTTGGACGCGTCCTTGGCGCGGCCGGTGCGTTTGGCCTTGGGGGCGGACGCGGGCTGGACGCCGACGGCGCGCAGGCCTTCGTCCGTGGCGACCAGAACGTCGCCCTCGTGGCGGGCGAGTCCGGCCGAGACGAGGGCGTCGGCGACCTTCTTGACGGCGCCGCCCCGCAGGCGCTCGGGCCAGCGGATGGCGCGGTCGTCATGCTTGGCGGCGATCTTCAGGACCGATTGCTGGGTGGCGGTGAGCGTGTTCGTCATGGAAGTCTCCTTCGGGTCAAGGAGCGCGGACGATCCCGCGCCCCTACCACCCGAAGCCCCGCCGGGCGGACCCGGTCGGGGCCGAGCGGAGCCGTGGCCAGCTATCCGGCGAACTCGCCTTCCTTGAAGGCGCTGTCGGTGATCCGCTTGAGCAGCTCGGCGTAGTGGCCGAGCGTCCCGACGTGGCCCCAATTGATCTCGTCCGGGCTCCAGTCGAAGTGGTCGTCGCTCAAGTCCCGGAGGCGGGTGAGCATGGCGTCGATCTCGGCCTTCTTGGCGATGAAGGCGTCGAGGGCCTGGGGGTTGTCGCGGCGCTTGGTCATGGCGGCATCTCCGTTGTCGATGGCGCACATGAACGCTCTATACGGAGCATAATCCGAGCCGATAAGCCGATCATCGGATTGCTTTGTTGGGGCCGTTTAGATCATCTTATGATCCGGCGCGATGGCACTTGCCGCAGGGCCTCGAACAGCCGCCGGAGCGTATAGCTGCGGGCGACGCTCACGGCCGTGAAGATCGCCCCGATCAGCAGGTTATCGGACAGGCTCGCCCGCAGCCCGAACATCGGGAACACCATTGCCTGGGTGGCGACCGCGATGCCGTAGCCGACCGCCACGTTGGCGACGGCTTCGACCATGGACATGCGCCGCGATTGTCTCAACCTTCACACTCCCAGCCGAGCCTTGAGAGTTCGCCACGCATGCGCCGCAGCCAGGGGGACCACGCCGTTGCCGCAGAGGCGAAGCCGGTCCACCCGATGGGCCAGCCCATCAGCGCCTCGACGAACAGCGGGTTCAGCGTCGGGGCGCGCCGCCGTCCGGCGACCGAGAACGGCTGGCACGGATAGCCCGCAAGGACGATGTCCACCGCGCCACGCCACGGGCGGCCGTCGAAGGTCGCAAGGTCGTCCCAGACAGGCGCCGGATCCAGGGCCGCTTCTTCCATCCGGGCCACGAGGACGGCCGAGGTCGAGTCCTCCGGCGCCGGCGCAGAGCGAGAGCCCGAACAGGGGCCGTCCTCCCCGGCCGCCAGGATCCGTGGCGGGATGTGGAGCCAGACCATGCACGAGGGTCAGCGCGGAGGCGCCGCTATGTCGCGAAAGCGGCGGCCGTCGCCGGCGTGCACGGCTTCGCCGCCCGCGAGCGCCTGCCAGCGATCGACGATCACATCGACATACTTGGGATCGAGTTCGATCAGCCGCGCGCGCCGGCCGGCGCGCTCGGCGGCAATGAGGGTAGTTCCGGATCCGCCGAACGGGTCGAGCACGATGTCCCGGCTCTTCGACGAATTGCGGATCGCGCGCTCGACCAGAGCCACCGGCTTCATGGTCGGGTGCAGATCGCTCTTGTGCGGCTTGTCGAAGAACCAGACATCGCCCTGATCGCGCGCCCCGCACCAATAATGGTCGGCGCCTTCCTTCCAGCCGTAGAGGATCGGCTCGTACTGGCGCTGGTAGTCGGCGCGGCCGAGGGTGAAGGTGTTCTTGGCCCAGATCACGAAGGTCGACCACTTCCCGCCCGCCTCGCGGAACGCCTTTTGCAGCGTGTCGAGTTCCGACGATGACATGCAGATGTAGATCGACCCCTTGGTGACGGTGAGGATGTTGACGCTGGCGTCGTGGAGGAACGCACCGAAGCTTTCGCCGAGCGCATCGTTCAGGATCGCGCGGTTCTTGCCGCGCAGCTTGTCCTTGGCCGAGTTGGCGTAATTGACGTTGTAAGGCGGGTCGGTGAAACACATGTCGGCGAGCTCGCCGCCGAGCAGCGTCTCGACATCGCTCAGCACGGTGGCGTCGCCGCACAGCACGCGGTGCTCGCCGCAGATCCAGATGTCGCCCGGGCGGCTGACGGGATCGACCGGAGGCTCCGGCGCTTCATCGGGGTCGTTGGCCTCGTCCAGTGTGCCGGCGAGCAGCCGGTCGATATCGGTATCGTCGAAGCCGAGCAATGCCAGATCGACGTCCTCGTCGCGCAACGCGGCGAGTTCGGCGCCGAGCATCTCGTCATCCCAGCCGGCGTTTTCGGCGATGCGATTGTCCGCGATCATCAGCGCGCGGCGCTGCGTCGGCGTGAGGTGCGAGAGAACGATCACCGGCGCATCGGCAAGGCCGAGCTTGCGCGCGGCCAGGACGCGGCCGTGGCCCGCCACGATCACCCCGTCGTCGCCGACCAGCACCGGGTTCACGAAGCCGAACTCGGCGATCGACCCCGCGATCTGCGCCACCTGGTCCTCGGAATGGGTCCGGGCGTTGCGCGCATGGGGGATCAGCCGGGCGAGCGGCCAGCGCTCGACCGTGTCGGGAAACGACAGCGTCATCTTGTTCTCGTGTTGTGGGCGCTGACCGGCCGCCGGGTGGTAACCTGGGTGGTAACCGTACCGGGCCGGTTACCGGGGTGGTTACCACTCCCGGCAGCGTCGAAAGCGGCGGATTACCGGGCTCTCTTGGGCCTCGGCCGGGGTGGTAACCGGTAACTGGTAACTCAGATTTTAGGGCTGTCGGTGGCGAAGTCCCGGGCCGTTGCCGCCAGCATACGATTTGCGCCAGGGAGGACCCGTTTTATATCAATGCATTGGCTGAAATCGGGTGTATTTGGGTGTATATTTGGCTTGCCTATTTGGGTGTAATTGGGTGTATATTTGGACATGGTAGAGCATGCGATTAAGATCAACACCCTCCGGATCACGCCCGAGATTCTGACGCTGATCGCCGAGATCGACGAGTTCAAGGGAGCATGGCGCGCGCTCGGTACGTTGGCGCCCGAACGTCTGTCGGCGCTTCGGCGTGTGGCGACGATCGAAAGCATCGGCTCCTCGACGCGCATCGAGGGGAGCAAACTCACCGACCGCGAGGTCGAGCGGCTGCTCGCCAACCTGCAGATCAAATCCTTCGCCACCCGCGACGAGCAGGAAGTGGCCGGCTACGCCGAGGCGATGGAACTGGTCTTCCGGTCCTGGGAAGACATCGCCATCACCGAGAACCACATCAAGCAGCTACACCGCGATCTCCTCGTCCACAGCGAGAAGGACGCTCGCCATCGCGGCGAGTACAAGACCTCCTCCAACAGCGTCGCCGCCTTCGATGCGACCGGCCGGCAGATCGGGATCATCTTCGAGACGGCGACACCCTTCGATACGCCGCGCCTGATGTCCGAACTCATGAGTTCGCTCGCCCAAGCCCGCGAGCAGAGTCGGCTGCACCCGCTGCTCATCATCGGCGTTTTCACCGTCGTGTTCCTCGAGATTCATCCGTTTCAGGACGGCAACGGGCGGCTGAGCCGCATCCTCACCACCCTGCTGCTCCTGCAGGCGGGGTATGCCTATGTGCCGTACAGTTCGCTCGAAAGCGTCATCGAACACAGCAAGGAGGGTTACTACCTTGCGCTCAGGCAAACGCAAGCGACGATCCGCACCGACGCGCCGGATTGGCAGCCGTGGCTGCTGTTCTTCCTGCGCGCTTTGCAGCAGCAGATGAAGCGATTGGCAAAAAAGATCGAGCGCGAGAAGCTGGTGCTTTCAAGCCTGCCGGAGCTTTCGCTGCGCATTGTGGACCATGCCCGCGAACACGGGAGGGTCGGCATCGGCGAGATGATCAAGCTCACGGGCGCCAGCCGCAATACGCTGAAAGAGCATTTCCGGCAACTGGTCGAGAAGGGTCATCTGGTCAAACATGGCGGCGGCCGCTCGACGTGGTATTCGTTGCCATGATCCATCGAAGATGGCCTCCGCGCGCGCCTCTCGCGAGGATGGTGAAAACATAGCCTTCCCGGCCCGGATCTGTCCGCGCGAAAAGTGTTCGCGGACACTTTTCGCTCGCCTGCTCAGGATTGCGCGGCGCGCGTCATCGCGACGAGCTGCCGGCGCGACCATCGGGACCGGACAACCCGCCCGTTGAGGCGCCAGGCGATCACGCAAAGGGCGTAGAGCCAGTACTCATGCGCGGCGGAACGAGCCATGCCGACTTTCCAGCACACGGTCTTCCACCGTTCCCCCGATGCGCGCAGCCAAACGATTTTCGCTTCCGCGGGCCCGAGCCAAGCCAGCCAGGCGAGCGCCTCGTCCATGCGGTCGATGGCGGCGGGCGAGGGTGGGCCGCGCCGAAGACGCACGTCTTCCCGACCGAACGCCTCCCAGTAATCGCGGATCACCGGCGGCCAGGTGCTGAAGTAGCCGCGTATGCGCTCTTCGGGCAGGCGCTTCAGCGTATCCGCCGCTTCCACCATGCGCTCCTCGATCAACGACGCCGTCCAGCGGATGTCAGCCATGGCCCACCTCCTTTCCGGATCGCTTCCCGTAGAGCTTCGATCCCAGCTGCCTGATCAGTTCGCGCTCGGGCCAGGTGAGGCGCCGGTCGTCCTCGGCTATCACCAGAACGCCCTGTTCCTTCCAGCCCTCGCGCTTGATCTGCTCGGGGTCGCGGCGCTCGCCGCCGTAGCCTTTCGGATGCCACCTCATCGCACCCCTCCCGCGGTGTCCACGGCCCAGAGCAGGATGGCGATGGCGTCGGCCTCGTTGTCGTCGACGGGGGCGAAACCGCGCGCCTTGACCGCCGCGATCACGGCCTGCTTGTCGGCGTTGCCCTTGCCGGCCACAAAGCGCTTGATGGTGGCGACCGGCACGCCCTGGTAGGGGATGCGCCTCTGCTCGCACCAGGCGGCGAGGTGGGCGAGGAAGCCGCCGTAGATGTGGGCGGCGTCGGTGCCGGCGTGCCGGCGCACCTCCTCGAAATGCACCGGCCCGAGGCTCGGGTTGTTCCGCAGCAGCTCGTCGAGCCAGGAGCGGAAGCGCAAGAATCGCATGCCGCCCCCTTCGTAGCGGCCGGAGCGGAACGCCATGGTGCCGGAGACGATAGCGCCGTCGACGAGGCGCATGGCCCAGCCGGTGGTGGTGCCGAGATCGAGGGCGAGGATCGCCGTCGGCCTGTCGTTCGCCACTGCGTGCATCGCCCCGGCGGTCGGGGGCGTGACCTGGATGGCCGCCTGGATCGTGGACATGGGTTGTCTCCTCTCGGGTGGATGGTTTCAGAAGGGGATGGGGTCGCCCTTGCCCCAGTCGATCTCGGGCCTGTCGACGCGGGCGATCTCGGCGCCGGGGAAGACGCGCTTGACCTCGAGCGCGGCATGGCCGAGGGCCTCGATCAGCCGCGCGATCTCGGCCAGCGTGAACACGCGGACCTCGCGGCAGACGCGATGGGCTTCGGGGATGTCGCGGACGATGGCCACCACCTCGCCGCTCTCGGGCAGGACGCATTCCCAGACCTCGGGCGAGAGCGGTTTGTGGCCGGCCTCCGTCGCGGCCTCGTCGAGGACGGCCCAGGCCCGCTTCATGCCCTCGGCGTGGGCGCGGACGTAGATGACGCTGCCGCTCTCGATGGCGGCGTCGAGCTTGTCCTTCTGGGCGTCGAACTTGGCGCGCAGGAGATCCGAGACCAGCAGGCGCAGGCGGCCGACACCCCACTTCCGCTCCATGGCGTGCGCCGCGTGGTCGAGGCCGTCGACGATGGCCTGGACGACGTACTCGGGGGGCGCCATCGGATCGTTGGCGGGATCGACCGCGCCGATCCGGCGAACGGGCGACGGGCTCATGGCGTGCCCCCGGCGATGGCGATCGCGCCCCCAGGGAGGGAGGTGGCGGCGGCTGTGCCCCGCCGCGCCTCCCCCCTATAGGGGGGGCACACGGGGCACACGGACACACGCAATGAAATCAATGACTTAGAATTTCGTGTGCCCCGCGTTCCAGGGGCACACGGACACATCCAATGAAAACAACGTGTTCCCTGGGGGCACACGAAAGGGGCACACGGGGCACACGGATTGGGGCTCATAGGTCGTCCTCCTCGGTGAAGTCGGGTTTCTGGGCGGCCAGATCGGCCGGGGCGACGGGGGTTTCGAAGCGGCGCAGGAGCGGCGGGGTAGTGGAAGCGTCGCAGGTAAAGCCATGCGACTTCCCGCCGGAGATCACGGCGATGCCGGCCTGGGCGGCCGCCTTGACGGCATCGCGCAGGAAGCGTTTGACGCGCTGGTGCCCCTGCTCGTCGGTGTAGCGGTAGCGATGGAAGCGCTCGTCGTCGGACCAGGCGAGCAGGCGGGCGGCGGCGTTGACGGTGATTTCCGCCGCGGCGGTGCGGGCCAGCAGCACGGCGACGATGGTGTGATGGAGGTCCGAGGCCTCGGGTCCGTCTTCGCCGGCGGACCGCTGGAGGTCCTCGGGCACCAGCACGCCGACCTCGTCGCCGTTGGGAAGCGCGACGCCCGCTTTCCGGAACCACCTTGCCTCGGGGCTGGTCAGGCCAAGGTTGGCCTTGGCGTCGTCGAGGCGGAGGTAGCGATGGCGGTCCTCCTTGGCGACGCCGTGGCGCTCGGCATCCTTCTCGCTCATGGCGAACAGGGTCTGGACCACGCGGGCGACGCCGACCAGCGCGCTGGCGCCCCGCGCGGTGTTCATGTTGCCGGCGTGGCCGTCGCTCGATCCCTGCGGCGGCTTGGCGGTGTGGTGGACCAGCAGCACGGCACAGTCGGCGGCGCGCGCCACCTCGCGGAACATGACCGCGACGGCCTTGATCTGCTCGTTGGAGTTCTCGTCGAGCTCGTGGGTCTCGATGAAGGGGTCGACGACGAAGAGGCCGATGCCGTGTTCGCGGATCCGGGCGATGCAGGCGTCGACATCGGGCAGGCGGACGACCGTGCCGTTGCGGTCGGCCCTGGCGAACAGCAGCGGCCGGTCCGCGCCGGAGTTGAGCGCGACGCGATCTTTGACTTCCGCGAAGGGAATCGACCCGTGCAGCAGGACCGCGCCCAGGCGGCGCTTCAGCTCGTCGGCGTCGTCCTCGGTGTTGTAGATCCAGGCCCGGACCTGCTCGTGGACCGTCTCGCCGGTGAGGTTGCGGCCCGTGGCGACGGCGACCGCGCGGGCAATGCCGTGGGTGGACTTGCCGACGCCGGGCGGGGCCACCAGCAAGGTGAGCTGCCCGCGAAGCAGCGAGCGGCCGAGCAGCCAGCGGCGCCTCGGCAGCATGGCGAGGTTGAGGCTGTCGAGGAAGGCGGGCTGCAGGGGCACAACAGCGGAGACGTCTTCCACCCGATGCGCTGGGCTGGGAACGTTCCACTTCGTCCGTCCGCCGGCGATCATGGCCGTTACCTCGCGGACGGTCTGCTCGACGGTCCAGCCGGGCAGCGTGAGGGACGAGGCGGCGGCGAGGATCTCGGCGTCGGACCAGCCGCGCGCGATCCAGTGGCCGGTCAAGCGGACCAGATTGTCGTGCCAGTGGTCGCCGGCGCGAACGCGGGCGAGACAGGCCTCGACCGAGACGCCATCGAATTCGGAGCCGATGTTGAGGATGGCCGTCGATGGCGCGGGGGAAGCCGGCGTCGGCGATTGGCCCGGCGATGGTGACGCGGGCGCGAGCGAGGATTGCGCCGGCGGAAACGTCCTGGCGATCTGTCCCGGCATATACATCCGGGGTCGGCCGTCGTCGAAGGCGATGAACTCGGTGCGCTCGACGATGCGCCCGGGCTTTGCCGGCCAGGCGATGGAGCCGCCGAGGCGGAGAACGCGGCTCGGGTTGACCACGGTGCGATCGCCGCCGAGCGCTTCGGCGATGGCAATGTTCTGGCGGCGGCAGACGTCGGGATCGCGCTCGGGCGTCTCTTGTCGCCACAGCAGCTGGGCGCGGACGTGAGGGTGCCGGCCGGTCACCACCACGGCGGTGGGCGGGCATCCCCGATAGAGGGTCTTGGCCTTCGCGGCGGCGCCCTCGTCGTCGAGATCGGCGTAGAAGGCGGTGAGCGCCAGGAAATCCTCATCCCCGCAGCGGCCGAAGGGCGGGATGTCGGGCTTCCTCAGCGCCGCGCCGATGTAGACGTTCTGGCCGGATTTGCGGTTCTCGGCGGCGGCGCGCTCGGCAAGGAGATCAAACTCGTCGGTGCCGAATATGGCGGCATGCCGGAGCTTCCCGTCTCTCCCGTCGGTCCAGGCGAGTTCGATCCGGCCCTCCTGGCAGCCGTCCAGGAATCCGCCGTACAGATGCTCCAGGTGGCGGAGCATTTGTTCCGGATCGGGTTCGATCATGAGGCGAGGGTCGTCGGCGGACACGGTCCGGAACCAGTGCGGTGATCGGGAAAAGGGCGGCCCCGGAGATCGTCCGGGGCCGCGAGCGGGGAGGCGGAGATCAGAACTCCGTCTCCAGCATGGGATCGCCGGCGGGGGCCGGAGCCGGGACGGCCGGAGGCGGCGGCACGTGGCCGGCCTGGGGCTTGGCCGTCGCGGGAGCGGCATCCTTCCAGACGTCCCCGGCCTCGGCTGGGCTTGCGTCGGGCAAAGCCGCCGGGCGCTCGATCCACTTCACGATCTCGAACTTCGGCCGGTAGTTGGTGCCGTACTTGTCCTTCATGGACTCGGCGCCGGTGCAGGCGACCACCGGCAGCAGGCCCGGATGCCGGCTCTTCTGGCTTTCCCACTGGGCATAGACATCCTTGATGGCGTTGGAGAGGTGGATCGAGGCGCTGGAGAACTCCGCCGCGCCGCCGAAGAACTTCGGGCTGAAGGCCATCACCACGAAGCCGCGCTTGAAGCCCTCGCCGGGCGAGGGCGCGGCCCGCTCCAGGCTGGGGTCGATGCGGCGTTCGGGCGCCTGGCCCTCGCGGAACATGAGCCAGCCGGTGGCGATGTTGGCGAAGTCGATGGCGAAAATGGGGCGCGCGATCTCCAGGTCCTCGCCGTCCTCGCCGCGGACGAACCACTTGTCCGCCTTGGCGTTGTACTTGACGTAGGGTTTGCCGGTGCCGGTGCCGCCGATGTGAAGAGGCATGGTCGTTTCTCCTTGCTGTTGCCGTGGTTGACGAAGGTTGGAAAATCAGAAACCGAAGACCTGGACGCCATTGGCCCGCGTGGTGGCGTTGCTCCAGTAGAAGGCGTCGTAGTTGGGGACGAGCAGGCCGGCGAGTTCTTGAGGATCGGAAGACAAAGCGAGGAAACGCCCGAGCCGGATGGCGATCTGTCGGAGGGCGTCGAGATGGCGGCGGACGTCGTCGCCCGACATCTCGTAGACGGCGACCGCCCGGCCATCCGCTTTACCCACCGTTGGCTTCACGTAGGCGAAGCGCATGCCGTAGTTGCCATGCGCGCTGGCGTAGACGGCGCCCTGGCGGCCGTGGGAATCCGAGATGGCCGACGGCAGGCGCTCGGCGGTCTTGAGATCGACCACCAGCCCGTGCTGGTCGAAGCGCCAGTCGATGTAGCCGATGATGGGAACGGGCACGCCGTCGAGGGCGACCGAGACCTTCTCCTGGTAGGCGGTGGGAACGCCGTACTGGCGGAGCTCCTTGAGGCCGTGCTCGACATAGCCGGGAAGGTTCTTGCGCTCGGACTCGCGGCGCTCGTCGGGATTGAGGGCCATCTCGCGATCGAAGGCGGCCTCGGCCGCCATGACGCATTCGGCCACCGGCAGGGTCGGCTCCAGGAGTCCTAAGTGGATGCCGTGCTCGACGGCCTTGCCGCGGGCCGCGTTGGCGCTGGTGGGCGAACGGCGGCCCAGGAGCCGTTCCATGACCCACAGCGCCGGTTCGGCGGCCCAGAGATTGAGGGAGGACGGCGAGAGGTGCTCGATGCCGTGGCGTTCGAAGGGATCGTGAGACATGAAGGGCTCCATCAGCGGTTCGGGGACAGGGCGGCAAAACGGAATCGCGGCGCCGGCTTGATCGCCAGGTAGGCGATGCGGCCGTCGTCGAGGCGGCGCTGGGCCAGCAGAAGCCGGCCCCGGTCGGCGAGCTTCATCGCCCGGTCGGCGACCCGGCCGAGCTCCTCGCGGACCGCCGGCCCGAGCGAAGACCAGCCGCGAGCGCGGTCGAGCGCGAGATGACCCGCGTGATAGGCGAGCCGCTCGCCCGGCCGGGCCACTTCGAGCCAGGTCAGAAGGGCGGACTCGCCGGCGAGAAGTTCCGGCGCCGCCGGTTCGTCCGCGGGCGACCGGGAACGTCCGCGCGGAATGAAATGAAGAGAGCCGGCCGCGATCATCGGACGGCCTCCGCGGTGGGCACAGGCTCGCCGCCCGCGTTCAGACGAAGCCGGCCGGCCTCGTAGGCGTCGATGTCCTCGGCGCGGTAGAGCACCCGGCCGCCGACCTTGAGATAGCGGGGCCCCCGGCCCTGCCAGCGCCAGCGCTCCAGCGTCCGATGCGAGAGGTGCCAGCGCTGGGCGAGTTCGAACTGGTTGAGAAAAGGAGACGGCATGACGGTCGGTTCCCTGCGGTCGATGTTTCGCCGGAGAGGATGCCAAGGCCGGATTCGGACGTCGTGGGGATCACAAGGGGATGATCGGGGGATGGAACCCGCTCATCGGGGGACGAGGCGGGGGATCGCCAGGGGGACGAAGAAGATGACGATGAATAAGCGGGACCGCGGATCGAAGCGGCGGACCCGTCTCAGGGCATCGGCAGATTGAGGCGATAGCGTCCCTTGCGATCGGAGAGGATCAGCGATCGCCAGTTCTTCTGGGTCTTGAACAGGTCGGCCATGCGCGAGCAGGAGGAGCCGGCCTCGCCCAGCACCTCCTTGCCGTGCCGCCAGGGGATTCGGCTCTTGGCGGCCTCGTGGAGCGCGCGAACCACCTTGGCCTGACAGGCGCCGAGGTGGAACGTACGGTCCTGGATGTGAACCTCCGAGTAGTCGTCCCGATGCTCGAAGGCGGGCTTCCCCCCGGCCCCGGCGCGCGTGCCGATGGGGTGCTCCCGCTCCACGCGGTCCCGCTCCTCCCGCCGGACCACCAGATCCTCGACGCGGACGCGGATGGTATTAACCGGCTCCATGATCCAGAGATATTCCCCCTCGGGGGCAGCGAAGTTCTCGACCGTTCCGTGGCCGTCCCGGAGCAGGCGATGGGCAACGACCGGGGTCAGATCGAGAAGGCCGGAGATCGGCCGCCGCTCCAGCGGCATGGGGAAGGGCCCCTCGGCCGCATCCTCGTAGCAGCCCCGCTCGACCGGGAGGCTCCAGACGCGGACGGAAACCTTGAGAATCCCGTTTTCGATCAGATAAACGAGATCGCGCCGGGGCAGGCCCCAGCGCTCCTCGATCTCCTCCAGCCCAAAATAAGCCTTCTCCGTCAAGCCCATGGTTCCGCTCCGCGCCCGAGGCAAAGCCCCTAATCCTTACGGACTTGACGTGGACGAATCAATCCTTTTTAATCCACATATTCCACGTTATCCACTAAATCCACAGGCAGGACTTGCCGCCATGCGCCACTCCCTCGCCGACCGACTCCGCGCCCGGTCTCGGCAGCTCGGGCTCAACGCCCGCCAGGTGGCCGAGATCGCGGGCGTCAACCGCTCCTTCGTCTACGACATGATGCGCGGCAAATCGGAGAGCCCGAACCTGGGCAATCTGGAAAAGGTCGCGGCCGCCCTCAAGGCGGATCGCGACTGGCTGCTGCACGGCCTGGGCTCCGTCGAGGGCGAATCCCCGATCATCGACAACATCGCGCCCGAGGAGATGTTCGTCGCCATCCCCTCCGTCCGCGTCGTCGCCGCCATGGGCGGCGGTCGGCTGGTCGAGGACTCGCCCGAGAACGGCAAGCCGTACCACTTCCAGAGAGCCTGGATCCGCGACGAGCTGAAGGCCGATCCTGCCCAGCTCCGCATCATGCACGTCGAGGGGGACAGCATGCTGCCCACCCTTCAGGATGGCGACATCATCCTGGTCGACCTGTCCCGCGCGTCGCCGACGCCGCCCGGAGTGTTCGTGCTGTTCGACGGCATGGGACTGGTGGCCAAAAGGCTCGAGTTCGTCCCCGTCGGCGATCCGCCACGGGTGCGGATCGTCTCCGACAATCCCCTCTACACCGCCTACGAGCGGATGGCCGACGAGATCAATATCGTCGGCCGCATCCGCTGGTTTGCCCGGGAAATCTGAACCATGCGCAGCATGGCGCGGCTCCATCGGGAGATGCCCTGGCTGCAGCCGGCCAAATGGATCGGCACCGGTGCCGGCGTCACGGGCGCCGTTCTGGTCGCGCTCAACATGGGCGTCACGGGATACGGGTTCATGCTGTTCCTGGTCTCGTCGCTGCTGTGGTGCGCGGCCGGATTCGCGCAGCGGGAGTCCAGCCTCGTCGTGCTGCAGGGCGCGTTCACGGCGATCAACGTGCTCGGCATCTACAGGTGGTTGGGGACCTGAGGAGCGGCTCGCGGAGAACACCGCCAGGCGCTCTCTGTCTCCGACAAGATGCGATGCATTTCGCTCTGGCACTTTTGTTTACGCGCAATCGCGACAAGGACTGGCCTTTACTTCCGTTGCCCCGCCGCGGCGCCTACCGTCCGTGCGAACGCATCGATCCCGGACGGCCGCCATGCCCCATCATCTCTTCGGACCCAATGCCATTGCCCCGGCGCGGATGTCATCCGCCGAGCGAATTGGGGAACTCTGCGGAATTCTCGGGCGCGGCCTCGTCCGGCTCAAAGCCCGCCGACAGTCAAGGCAAGTAACCGGCCACTGCGGAGAGAGTTGTCTCGACTTCCCCGCCCGTCAGAGCAGTCATGCAACCGTCGCCAATCCGACGGACGAAGCCACGCCATGACCGAAACCATCATCGCCCGAATCGCGGCCCTGAAGACGACGCCGACGACGGATCTCAAGAAGCAGTGGCGCGATCTTTTCGAGACGGAGCCGCCGCCCTACAACCGCCGTTTCCTTGAAAGCCGGCTCGCCTACCGCATCCAGGAACTCGCCTACGGTGGGCTGAAGCCCGAGACAATCGAACGTCTCGACGCGCTGGCCGAGCAGCTCAACGAGGGCAAAACCGTGCAGTGTCGGATTCGCACGGACAACAAGCCGATTGCTGGCACGCGATTGATTCGGGAATGGCAAGGCGTCGAGCACACCGTCACGGTCATGCAGGAAGGCTACGAATGGCAGGGGCGGCCCTATAAGTCGATCTCATCCATCGCTCGGGCCATCACTGGGACGCGGTGGAATGGTTGGGTGTTCTTCGGCCTCAAAAACACTCGGAAACGTCCATGAAAAAGCCACTCGACCCACCGAAAACCGTCCGGAAGCTTCGTTGCGCGGTCTATACGCGGAAGTCGACCGAGGAAGGGTTGGAGATGGAGTTCAACAGTCTCGACGCCCAGCGCGAGGCCTGCGAGGCCTATATCGCGAGCCAGAAGCCCGAAGGCTGGGTGCGGTTGGCGGATCGGTACGATGACGGAGGGTTCTCCGGCGGCACGCTGGAGCGTCCCGCGCTGAAACGCCTACTGGCCGACATCGAGGAGGGCTTGGTCGATGTGGTCGTCGTCTACAAGATCGACCGGCTCAGCCGCTCGCTCATGGATTTCTCCAAGCTGGTCGAGGTGTTCGACCGGCGGGGCGTGACCTTCGTCAGCGTCACGCAGTCCTTCAATACGACGACGTCCATGGGGCGGCTCACGCTCAATATCCTGCTTTCCTTTGCCCAATTCGAGCGCGAGGTGATCGGCGAACGAATCCGTGACAAGTTCGCGGCCAGCCGCAGGAAGGGCATGTGGATGGGAGGTCACCCACCGCTCGGGTACGAAGTGAAAGATCGTAAGCTTGTCGTAAATGAGACCGAGGCAGCTACCGTGCGCGCGATTTTCGAACGGTTCGTCAAGATTGGTTCCGCTACCATTCTGGCGCGCACGCTTACCGAAGAAGGCATCACCAAGAGGAAGGGGTTGTCGATCGACAAGGGCTTCCTCTACAGGCTACTTAGCAACCCGGTCTACATCGGCGAGGCGGTTCACAAGGGCACGGCCTATCCCGGCGAGCACGACGCCATCGTCGGCCGCGCCCTATGGGACAAGGTCCATGAGATACTCGGTGTGAGCCCGAGGTCGCGCGCCGCGCGTACGCGGGCCTCAACCCCTGCACTGCTCAAGGGGCTGCTGTTCGGTCCGGGCGGCGCGGCGTTCTCGCCGACGCACACCCGCAAGGGTGACAAGCTCTATCGCTATTATGCCAGCCAGTCAGTTCTGAAGCGTGGACCTAAGACTTGCCCGGTCGGGCGCGTGCCCGCCGCCGAGATCGAGGGCGCGGTGGTCGACCAGCTGCGCGGCCTGCTTCGCGCGCCGGAGGTGATCGTCGGCACATGGCGGTCGGCGCGGCCCGAGATCGACGGCCTGTCCGAGGCCGAAGTCAGGGAAGCCTTGGAAGGCCTCGACTCGCTTTGGGATGAACTGTTCCCGGCCGAGCAGGCGCGCATCGTCCAGCTTCTCGTCGAGCGCGTCGAGGTCGGCGTTGCCGGGCTCAAGGTCCGCCTGAGGGTGCAGGGTCTCGCCCGCATGGTCCGAGACCTGGCGGGGATCGCGGCCGCTCCCCGGAGGGCGGCGTAATGGAGTCGGTTCAGACTGTCACTATCGATGTCCCGTTCACCATCCGCAAACGGGGCGGACGCAAGCAGGTCATCACCCCTGACGGCGCATCGCCCTGGGGTTCCCCGCGCGCCCGGATCGACAGCACCATGATCAAGGCCATAGCGCGCGGGTTCAGGTGGCGCAAGCTGCTGGAGACCGGGATCTACGGCACGGTCGAGGAGATTGCCAAGGCCGAGAAGATCAACCCGTCCTATGTCAGCCGAGTGCTCCGGATGACCCTGTTAGCGCCGGCCATCGTCGAGTCGATTCTGGATGGGCGACAGCCGGCGGAGATGACGCTGGCGGTGTTGATGAAACCGTTCCCGGTAGGGTGGCGGGAGCAGGTCGAGGCGGGATTCTGCCGGACATAGCCGCTCAACGCCGATGACCATGTTATCGCTGGTCCGAGTAAAGCGGGATAGTCGTTCACGGAATACCCGGATATGCATTCGTGAGCGGTCGAAGTGATTTTTGGCGAGGACGAACCGACATCTGTCGTGAAATAGTGATGCTCATGGATAGGCTCACTCCGGAACGTCGCTCCTGGCTGATGTCGCGGGTCAAGGGACGCAATACGACGCCGGAACTAATCGTGCGCAGCATGATCCACAAAATGGGCTATCGTTTTCGGCTTCATCGAAGGGATTTGCCGGGAAAACCCGATATCGTCTTCGGTCTCCGAAAGAAGGTCATATTCGTCCACGGGTGCTTCTGGCACGGCCACCGATGCCGGAAGGGACGGTTGCCAAAATCCAACGACGAATTCTGGCGAACGAAAATCGTTGCGAACCGGAAACGGGACCGGAAACACCTCCGGTCTCTCAATGCCTTCGGGTGGAAAGTTCTGGTGATATGGCAATGCGAACTGAAAGACCCGTCGGCGGTCTGTCGGCGAACCCTTGACTTTCTCCGCTAACCGATCGATTCTCGATCGGTCGTTCTAATTTTGTTCTTACAAGGGGAGGCGTTCTAAATGCGTCCGATCGGCATAGACCTATTTGCGGGAGCCGGAGGTCTGAGCCTGGGTTTCGAACAGGCGGGCTTCGATATCGCCGCCGCCGTCGAAATCGATCCGGTTCATTGCGCGACCCACGCATTCAATTTCCCGAACTGCGCCACCCTTTGTAGGGACGTTAGCAAGCTATCGGGCCGCGAAATCCTCAAGCGTGCCGACATCGGCAAACGCGAGGTCGATATCGTGTTCGGCGGAGCGCCCTGTCAAGGCTTTTCGATGATCGGGCAGCGCGCGTTCGACGATCCGCGCAATTCGCTCGTGCGTCACTATGTGCGCATCGTGCGCGAACTCGAACCAAAATATTTCGTATTCGAGAACGTGAGGGGGCTCACGCTCGGTCGCCACCGCCAATTTCTCGATGAGTTGGTAAAGCACCTCTCGAAAGATTACAGCGTACTGTTACCTTATCGCGTCTTGAACGCCGCCGATTACGGCGTCCCGCAAGACCGCCGACGCCTCTTTCTAGTCGGTGCTCGAAAGGGACTTCGACTTCCGGGCTACCCGGAGCCTTCGAAACGAGTGACCGTGGCCGAGGCCCTCGCCGATATTCCCGATGCCGAACAGTTTCCGAAATTGATCTACGAAGACGACGTTCGGGCCGACCTTCGGACGCCTTCGGCCTATGCGCGCGTCTTGCGCGAACTCGGTAACAAGTCGAGCCATTTCGGGTATCGCCGCCGATACGATCCTAACGTGTTGACGTCCAGCATGCGCGCGAACCACACGAAGCTTTCCCGACAACGATTTGCCGCGACCGAACAGGGTGGAACGGAGCCGACCAGCCGATTTCACAAGCTCGATCCTCATGGCGTTTGCAACACGCTGCGTGCAGGCACGAATACGGACCGGGGTGCGTTTACCTCGCCGCGTCCAATTCACTATTTGTACGCGAGGTGTATTACCGTACGCGAAGCGGCTCGCTTGCACTCGTATCCCGACTGGTTCCGGTTTCACGTCACCAAATGGCACGGGTTTCGCCAAATCGGCAATTCCGTGCCGCCGCTTCTCGCGCGGGCGGTCGCAGGAGAGATTGTCAAAGCTATGCGGCTTCGGCCGTCGCCGCCGCGCGAAATCGTCCAGTTGGGCGACGAAAAGCTTCTGAAGATGACATTGGCGGAAGCGGCCGCATATTACGGTGTTCCGAGCACGGTCATCGCTCGCCGCATCCGCCAGACGGATAAAGAGGAGGCCGATGAACGCCGTGCCGCCTAAGAAAAAGCGTTCCAGCCGCTACAACGACATCATCGAAAAAATCTTCTTCGCGCATTGGAAGGCGGGGATGAAGGAGTTCGAGTTCGAACGCACGGAAATTAAAGCCTGGGCCGACAAATTGAAGATCGCGGTTCCCGACAACGTGGGCGACGTTCTTTACAGTTTTCGCATGCGTAAATCGCTTCCGGATTCCATACGCGCAACGGAAGCGAAGGGGCTGCAATGGCATATCCGCCTCGCCGGGAGGTCGCGCTATCGCTTTCGGCTGGCTAAAGAGAACAGAATCGCACCCCGTGCCGAGTTGATCACAATCAAGGTCCCCGATGCGACGCCCGAGCTGATCGCGTCATACGCGCTCGACGACGAGCAGGCGCTGCTTGCGATCGTCCGCTACAACAGATTGATCGACATATTCTTGGGCCTCACGACATATTCGTTGCAGAACCACCTTCGAACCACCGCTCAAGGCTTCGGCCAAGTCGAGATCGACGAATTGTATGTCGGCATCGACACGAACGGCTGCCACTACGTCATTCCGGTTCAGGCGAAAGGCGGTAGCGACCAAATTTCTATCGTGCAAACCGAACAAGACATCGCCATGTGCGCCGAGAAATTTCCTGGCATTAAATGCCGCGCCATATCAGTGCAGTTCATGGAAGACTCCGTTGTTGCACTGTTCGAGCTGACGGTCGAAGACGACGAAGTGCGCGTGGTAGCGGAACGTCATTACAAGCTGGTCCCTGCCGACGAGCTTGACGAGAAAGCAGTCCGTGCCTATCGAAACGCGTAACCTCCTACCTAAGTGATTGAATCTTTTTAGGTAAATACTGTTCTATATATGGCTTGAAATTATATTATATACTATTATATACTCGCCTATATAGAAATTAGGTGAGTAATGGCTGAACGCATCGAAAGCGAAGTCCTGATAGAGGCCGGCTTGGCTGCAATGAAGGGCGTGGGAAAGCCTCTCGTGCGTCTGCGGAGCAAGGGCCGTTCGATGATTTACGGGTTGCCGGACGGCGAAACCGTCAGGGTTCGGACGTGCAACGACCATGTACTCATAGTCGTCGGAGATTCACCCGCGCCGGACGCCAAACTGAACGTCGAGGGGACTGACTGGCTCCTTTTGGTAATGCCGGAGATCGAAAGAACGCCCGGCAAGACCGTTTCGTATTTGCTCCCCGCCAAAGAGGTCGAAGCAGAAGCGCGGCGCACGCACAAAGAATGGTTGCAAGGAAATCCAAATACCAAAGGCGACAATAGGACTTGGAATCTTTGGTTCAAGAAGGACGCGCCGGCGAAGGCCAACGACTACGCGACCAAATGGTCTCGATATCGACTCGCCGTGACGATCAATGCTTCCGAGGCATTGCCCCCCGCCGCACCCGGCCGTCGAACGAACATAAAATCTGAAGTCGAAGACGCGCGTCGCCGTATCGCACAAGCGGCGGGCGTGCCCGTCGAAGCCGTGAAAATTACGATCAACTTCGAAGGGTGACGGGAAACCGCAGAGGGAGAGCCGAATGACTAAATCCGCTAAAAGCGTGCCCACTCTCCCCCAGAGCGACGTCGTCGTGATCGCAGCGTATCTACTCGGCGCGGATAGCAAGCGCATCGATACCGAAGACATTGCCGTAAAAGCGCACGAGCTAGCGCCGGGGACGTTCACTTGGAAAAAGTACAAAACCCAAATCGACCGCGAGCTGATCTACAAGCATCTTTGGGACATGACCAAAGCCGAAAAAGAGGGAGAGTTGGTCGTCGGAGCGAAAAACGACGGCTGGATGCTCACCCTCGCCGGAACGAATTTTGCGCGGAAAGCCGTCGCCAAGCTCAAGGGTGTTTCGCCTGCGGTTAAGAAGAAAAAAGAAGAACCTTGGGTGGGACGCGAACGCGTTCGGATGGTAAACGAATTGGCTTACGCGAAATTCGCCGAAGGTCACAAGGCCGAAATCACGCTAGCCGATGCCGAGAAATTCTTCCGTCTCGACGACTACGTCATGGGCGAGGCGCGCGAACGAAAAGTTCGACAAGCCGAAAACGCATTCAACGATGATCCTGATCTCGGCCCAGTTCTGGTGATCGCGGCCGCACTGGTAAGGAGCAAGAAATGAGCGCTACGGCAATTAAAGTCACGACGCATGTTGGCCGCGACCTGCTGCAAAGCGCTGCTCTCTTTCAGCACGAACAGACTGTCGTCTGGGAATACGTGTCGAACGGACTCGAATATATCGATCCCGGAGCGCAGCCCTTTGTCGACGTTACGGTCGATGCACGCGGACGCAAGATATCCGTTCGCGATAACGGACGCGGAATGGACGGCGAAGACTTGAAGCAATACTTCAAGATGCACGGCGAGAACATAGACCGGAAAAGGGGGAAGGCCGGCCGCGGGATGTTCGGAACCGGCAAATCGGCGGCCTTCGGCATTGCCGATCTGCTCCGCCTTACGACGGTTAAGAACGGCAAGCTTTCGATAGTTCTGCTCGAACGCAAAGACATCCAGGCCGCCGGGGACGGCGACGAAATTCCGCTCCAAGTTCTGGAGCACGAGAAACCCACGCACGAGAAGAACGGCACCTTGGTCGAAATCGAAGGCATTCATCTTAAGAAGATGGACGTACCTTCGATTATTCGACACATCGAGCGTCACATCGCCCACTGGCCCAATGCCGAAGTTTTCGTGAATCGGCAGGCGTGCAAAGTCGAGGAGCCGGCTTATTCCCGCGAGATCACATTTTCGACAAAGGGTACCAATTTCGAATCCGTATTGGGAGAAGCCCAACTCGTCGTGAAGATTGCGAAGGCGACTCTCCCGCCAGAATGGCAGGGTATTGCGATCATGTCCAAGGGCGTATGGCACACGCTCACGCTCGCCGGTTGCGAGAATAAGGCCTTCTCGAACTACATTTTCGGAGAGTTCGACGTCGCCCGCTTGGCCGAGGACAAATCCCCAATTTCCGCGTTCGATATGAGCCGTTCGATGCGGCTCAATCCGAAAAACGAGGTCGTCGCCAACATATACGCGTTCGTGGGCTCCAAAATAGAGGGCGTTCGGCGCGAGTTGGAGAAGGACGAGCGGGAGCGCAAGAAAGCACGCGACGCGCAGCGCCTGCAAGAAGAAGCCGACGCCATCGCGAAGATCATCAATAAGGACTTCGACGCGTGGCGCGGTCAAGTTCAGAAGACGCTCGCAAAAGTGGCGGGCGGTTCCGACAAGTTGGAAAAGGCTGCAGCGGTGGACGAAATCGGCGAAACGCTGGTTTCCGGCGACGATCTTCCCGCCATTATCGTAGGCGACGACGGCACCAAAGACGCCGAATACGAATCGAACCCTGATCCCAACCCGCCCGGTCCAGAGCCGTCGCCGATACCCGACGAGCCAGGACCGGCGATGGAGCGCGGCCACGAAAATTCCGAGACGAAGGCCAAGCCAAAAAACCGTAAAAAGACCGGTAGTTCGGGCGGCTTCCGCGTCGATTTCCGCGAGATTGGTGCGGACGCCCCACGCGCCAAATACGAACGCGACGAGAGAACGATCTATATCAATCTCGAGCATCCTCAAATTACAGCCGCGCTCGCTATCGGAGGAATCAACGATGTGGCGTTTCGTCGACTGTCCTACGAGGTTGCCTTTTCGGAGTACGCGATCGGACTGGCGTCGGAGATTGCCAGCGGCAATTACTACATCGACGTAACCGAACCTATTGTCGAAATCCGCGATACCATTAATCGCCTCTCGCGTTCGGGTGCCGCATTGTATTCGAAGGCATAGGAGCCGGGAGCGGCGATATGGTGGAGGGATCGAGCGATTGCGCAACGCAGAAAATTGATTTCGCCACGGCATCGCCAGAGGTGCGATCCGTACTCGGAATCGATTTAAATGAATTGTTTTTGTCGGCGAGAACGAAAAACGTACTTCAGTTAGCGGGAATACGATTCATGGGCGAGCTGGTTCCTCTCAACAAGGCGACCGTCGCATCGTTGCAAAATTGCGGCGCGAAAACCGTGACCGAGCTCCAGGACATTCTCGACGCCTTCGGCTTAAAGTTCGGAACCGACGTTGTCGGCTGGACGGCACCGGAAATTCCTTCTCCCGCCGACGTACCGAGCCTTGATAAAACGGCGCTGAGCGCCAAGCGTCTTGGGGACTATGATCCGCAAACTCGCGCGCGTCTTCGGATTAGGCTTTCGGAACTCGACTTTTCGCGCCGTGCTTCCAACATATTCGGTCGACAGGACATGCAATACGTGGGCGATCTCGTTCAACGTAGAGAAATCGATCTATTGCGCACGAACGGTTGCGGACGGACGACAGTAGCCGAGATATCTGAAAAACTCGGAAAGCTTGGATTATCGCTCGGAACCGTCGTCTCAGATTGGGATCCGCAAATCGCGGAAACGGAACGCGAAGCGGAGGAGCGTCAGCAGAAGGCAGCGCTTGTCGAGGCAAGAAACGTTTTCTCGACGTTGCCGAAGGCCGAATGTCTGGAGGACGAACTACTCGGAATTCTCGGGACAGCGGTTAAGGATCGTAATTTCGACGCCACAGCGAATCTGTTCGGCTGGACCGGTGCCGGTCAGCGCACCTTGGAATCGGTGGGTCAGGAATACGGGGTTACGAGAGAACGGATTCGCCAAATCGCCGCACGTGCGATCCCGAAAATCAGAGGCGGCTTCGAGACGCCCTGGCTGGATAAAGCTTTGAACGTTGCGAGAAATGCTTGTCCCGCGATGCCCAAAGATATCGCGAAGAAGCTGCGGGCGGAGGGCGTCTCGCGTGCGAAATTCGACCCGACGGGCCTTCTAACCGCGTGCGAGATGTTCGACAAGAAGCCCGGATTCGTTCGGACGATGATCGGACAGGAGGTCGTTTACGAAGAAAAGAAACTCGAGGGGAACGCGCGCGAACTTTTACGTCTTTGCAAGCGCCTCACTGCTAGCAACGGGTGCGCGAACTTCGACTCCGTCTGTTCGGAAGCGGGAATTCCGGAGGAGAAACGCGACACCTATCGGCGCATCGTCGAAATCAACGACTTTTGCGTGTGGTTAGACGAAAACCGCAGTTGGCTTATGGCCACCGGATTGAGCAGAAATCGACTTTCCAATCTGGCTGCGAAAGTATTGCACGTTGCGCCTAAGGTGAATCTATCGGAGCTCCGGCGCGCCGTATCCAAATCGCATCGCCTCGCTTCCGTGCCTCCGCTTTCCGTTCTCGCGAGGTTTCTAGAAAAGATAGGTCTGGCGCGCGTCGAGGGGAGCAAGGTAATAGCCCTTTCGACTTTCCCGAATGCTATCGAACCGGGCGGCGCCGAAGAAACCATTATCGAAGTTTTGAAAGCGAACGGACCTGCGGTTTCTATTGAAAAATTCCAGGAGCTTTGCGTTTCGGCCGGCATGAATCCTGTTACCGTCGGCATTTACTCTTCGAACTCTCCGGTCGTTTCGAGGTTAGCCCGTGGCGTGTACGGACTCGTCGGTGCAGATGTGGCGCCGGGCGTTGTCGAGGAAATCGGCGAACAGCTGAGCGCTTCGCGCAAGCCGGCGGAGTGGGGATGGAGCACAAAAGGTGCACTTTGGTGTGCAATCCATCTCAACCGGGTTTGCTTATCGCAAGGCTCGGTTTCGATCCCAAGATTCGTGGCCGACTATGCCGAGGGCCAGTGGCAACCGGAAATCGCATGCCGCGAACTCGACGCCACCGTGAAGTGTCGCGACAACTTCTTGTGGGGTCTCAAGCGTCCTCTGGTGAACGCGGGAGCCGAACCGGGCGATGTTTGCGTTCTGGAATTCGAGCGCTCCACCCGAAAAGTCCGAATAACGGTGGGCGGGGAAGAATTGATCGATCTTTGGGAAAGCGGGGATATAGACGCCGCAGCCTCTGCGGTCCTCGACTCCGAAGCCCCTGAATACGAAGACGACCCATCCGAAACTACAAATACTTGAGAGGTCGTCCGTGAAGAATTCCAAACCCATTGATCGAGAGTCTGAAACCGTTGGATTGAAGTAATCGAATTTGTCGGGAAATCGCGTTGGGGGACCTCCGGCTATCCGCCCTGTGGCGTGGCGGGAAGAACTGGCGACACACCGAGAGAATCGAAATCCGCTGCGATTTCGGTGCCGCGTTTCGACGCCGTTCCTCTCGCGCCCCGAGAGGGATACGAAAGCTACGGATTTTCCATGCCGAATAACGCTGGCAAATCAGACGCTTAAAAATCCGTACTGTTTTGGCGAAGTCAGGAGCTTTGGAGAATAAGGGCCGGAGAGAGACGAATTTCTGCTCCGGCGCGGTTCACTCGGTCAATAGCTTTGATGCGTGAACCGCGCGGATACTGGGGTTTTCGTCGGCGCCGCTCGGAGGCGGAGAGCGTTGTTGTGATAGAAATTGGCGGAGGGAGTGGGATTCGAACCCACGATACGGTTTCCCGTATACACGCTTTCCAAGCGTGCGCCTTAAGCCACTCGGCCATCCCTCCGGTCGTTTGTCGAGCGACAAGGGCCCCCCG
>VGZQ01000017.1 GCA_016872535.1 Rhodospirillales bacterium
TCGAAGGTGATCGCGCGCAGGATCGCGTAGAACGGCAGCAGGTACCATTCGGGCACGATGTGCGGCGGCGTCACCAGCGGGTTGGCGACGATGTAGTTGTCGGGTTCGCCGAAGAAGTTGGGCGCGAAGAAGACGAAGCCCATGTACCCGATCATGAACACGCCGACCCCGAAGAAGTCCTTGATCGTGTAGTAGGGGTGGAACGGGATGGTGTCGCCGGGGTGCTTGATGTCGACGCCGATCGGGTTGTTGGACTTGACCGTATGCAACGCCCACAGGTGCAGGACGACGAGCCCGAGAATCACCATCGGCAGCAGGTAGTGGAGCGAGAAGAAGCGGTTGAGCGTCGGATTGTCGACCGAGAACCCGCCCCACAGCCAGGCGACGATATTGTCGCCGACCAGCGGGATCGCCGAGAACAAGTTGGTGATGACGGTCGCGCCCCAGAAGCTCATCTGGCCCCAGACCAGCACGTAGCCCATGAACGCGGTCGCCATCATGACGAGGATGATGACCACGCCGATGATCCACAGCAGTTCGCGCGGCGCCTTGTAGGAGCCGTAATAGAGCCCGCGGAACAGGTGGATGTAGACGACGATGAAGAACGCGGAGCCGCCGTTCATGTGGACGTAGCGGATCAGCCAGCCGTAATTGACGTCGCGCATGATGCGCTCGATGCTGTCGAAGGCCATGCTGGTGTGCGGCGTGTAGTGCATGGCGAGCACGACGCCGGTCGCGATCATGATCACCAGCACGAACAGGGCGAGGGAGCCGTAGTTCCACCAGTAATTCAGGTTGCGCGGCGCCGGATAAGCGACCGCGCTTTCGTGCATCAGGGTGAACAGCGGCAGCCGTTCGTCGATCCAGCGGACGACCGGGTTCTTCCAGACCGGCGCGGTTCCTGTCGTCGTCATGGGGCGCTTCTCCTCAGCCGATCTTCACGGTGGTGTCGGTGACGAACGCGTAGGGCGGGATTCCCAGGTTCTTGGGCGCCGGGCCCTTGCGGATGCGTCCCGAGGTGTCGTAGTGCGAGCCGTGGCAGGGGCAGAACCAGCCGCCGAATTCGCCCTTGGGTTCGCCCGCCTTCTGGCCGAGCGGAATGCAGCCGAGATGGGTGCACACGCCGACCATGATCAGCCATTCCGGCTTTTTGGCGCGGGCGGCGTCCTTTTCCGGGTGGATCAGGCCGGCGGCGTCTTCCTCGCGCGCTTTCCGGATTTCCTCGTCGCGGCGGTGGCGGATGAACACGGGCTTGCCGCGCCACGTGACGGTGATCGCCTGGCCGACCTGGATCGGCGTAAGGTCGACCTCGGTCGAAGCCAACGCCAGCACGTCGGCGGCGGGGTTCATGCTGTCGATCAGCGGCCAGACCGCGAGAGCGGTGCCGACCGCGCCGACCGCGCCGGTGGCCACGATCAGGAAATCGCGGCGACTTTTGGCGTCATCCGCCTCGCTCGCGCCGTGCGGGCCGGGGGCGCCGGGAGCCGTCGTGGCGGTGCTGGACATGGAATTCCTCTTGGGGTTTTGTGGGCGGGTTTCGTGGGCGACGTCGCGGGCGCCCAATCTAAGGGGAGGCCCTCGACGAGGCAAGGGTTCGGGCGTTCCGCGCGACCCTTTCCAAGCGGCCGCAAACCCTTGGCGGCGGGCGAGTTTTTCCGCTCCGGCGGGCGCCGATGGAGACCGAAAGTGCGATGAGCGACGATTCGATTCGGGCGGACGGCGTGCGGCTCGCTCTCTATCAGCCGGACATCGCCGGCAACGCGGGCAACATGCTGCGCACCGCTGCCGGGCTCGGCGTGCCGGTCGATCTGATCGGCCCGCTCGGTTTCGTCCTCGACGACAAACGCCTCAGGCGCGCCGGCATGGATTACCTGCGTCACGCCGACGTCGCCCGCCATTCGTCGTGGCAGGCGTTTTGCGAACATCTCGGCCCGCGACGGCTTCTGCTGCTCACCACCCAGGGCGCGACCGCGTACACGGATTTCGCGTTCCGCCCCGGGGATACCCTCGTGGTCGGGCGGGAAAGCGAGGGCGCGCCGGAGGAGGTGCACGCCCGCGCCTTCGCCCGCCTCCGCATCCCGCTGAAATCCGGCATGCGCTCCTTGAACGTGGCCGCGGCGGCAGCCATGGTCCTGGGCGAGGCGCTGCGGCAGACACGGGGGTTTCCGCCATGAGCGGCGACGTCTACGGCACCAACGATCAGAAGGCCGCCGCGCGCGCGTGGTTCGAGGCCTTGCGCGATCGCCTGTGCGCGGAGTTGGAAAAGATCGAAGACGAAGTGCGCGGCCCGGCCAAGGACTTCGGCCCGCCCGGGCATTTCGTGCGCACCCCGTGGCTGCGCAAAGGCATCGAGGGGGACGGCGGAACGATGGCGGTGCTGCGCGGGCGCGTGTTCGAAAAGGCGGGCGTCAACGTCTCGACCGTCGCGGGCGAATTCTCGGAGGAATTCCGCGCCCGCATTCCCGGCGCGACCCAGGATCCCCGCTTCTGGGCGTCGGGGGTTTCGGTGGTGATCCATCCGCGCTCGCCCAAGGTGCCGATCGCGCACATGAACACGCGCTTTATCGTCACCACCAAGGGCTGGTTCGGCGGCGGCGCCGATCTGACGCCCGTGTTTCCGCTGGCCGGGGACACCGCCGATTTCCATGCCGCGCTCAAGGCCGCCTGCGACCGGTTCGATCCCGCGTGGTATGCGCGCTTCAAGAAATGGTGCGACGAATATTTCTATCTTCCCCACCGGGGCGAGGCGCGCGGGGTCGGCGGCATCTTCTACGACGAACTCGCGGGCGGCGACTTCGCGCGCGACTTCGCCTTCACGCAGGCCGTCGGCGAGGCGTTCCTCGACGTCTATCCCCGCCTCGCGCGCCGGCACCTGGACGAGTCGTGGACCGAAGCCGATCGTCAGGTGCAACTGATCAAGCGCGGGCGCTACGTCGAGTTCAACTTGCTCTACGACCGGGGCACGCTGTTCGGCCTCAAGACCGGCGGCAATACGGAAGCGATCCTGATGTCCTTGCCGCCGCTCACGGCGTGGCCGTGAGGGGCGGAAAACCATCCGACCGAACGAAGGAGGCTCGATCCATGAGCGAGGGCGCCGAAATTTCCGTCACCATCACCCAGCAACGCGATTACCGGTTTTTGATCGATTTCGGGGAGACGATCCCGCAACTGCTCGCCGACGAGCCCGCGCCCATCGGTTCGGGGCAGGGACCCTCGCCGGACCAACTGTTGCTCGCGGCCGTCGCTAATTGCATGTCGGCCAGCCTTTTTTTCGCCCTGAAAAAGTTCAAGCAGGATGCCGGCGGCATTCGCACCACGGCCAGCGCGCGCGTCGGACGCAACGCCGAAAACCGCCTGCGCATTCAAGAAATCGCGTTGACCATCCGCTTGGGCAAGCCCGGCGACACGATCGAGCGCCTGGACCGCATCCTCGCGCAGTTCGAGGACTTCTGCACCGTGTCGCAAAGCGTGCGCCGGGGAATCCCCCTCGCCGTCGCGGTGGAGGACGGACGAGGCGCGCGGCTGAAATAGGGATCGACGGGCGTGGCCCTAAAGCCGCTCCTTCAACTTCGCTAGGCATTCCTCGTGCCCGGCCCGGAAGTCGCCCTCGATCCACCAACGCTCCACGTCGGCCAGGGCTTCGCCGACCCGCTCGCCCGCCGGAATCCCGAGCGCGATCGCGTCACGGCCCTTCAACGGAAATTCGCGCGGCGTCCAGGCAACGGCGTCCTTGACCAGCGTCGTCCACGCGTCGTTGCGTCCCTTGGGCGGATGTGGCGTGTCGGCGAGTTCTTCGGCCCACGCCAGCAGCGCGCGATCGCGCGCGGCCGCGCCGCCGAGCCGGTGAAACGCCTGTCGCCGCGCGCGCGCGTCCATGGTCGGCGCGAGGGCGGCTTCGGGCGCGGCCAGCGCCGCCAACCGGTCGCGCTCGGCATTCGACAGGCGCAGCCGTTCGGCGATCGTCCGCGTGCCTTCACCGTCGACGCGCACCAGGGCGGCGAGCCGACGCAGCGCGTCGGGTTCGAGCCCCTCGATCTTGACCGCGGTGGTTTCGAGCCACGCCAACACGCGCAACCGGCTGACGTCGCCCGCTTCCGGCAGCACGCGCTCGAGCACCCCTTCGCCCCGCATCAGCGAAATCGTCGAGGCCGGATCGGGCGCGAGCAGGATGCGGAACAGTTCCGAGCGCACCCGCTCGCCCGAAAGCTGATCCACCAGCGGGGCCAGCGCGCGGCAGGCGTCGAGGGCTTCGGGATCCGGTGGCGGGCGGCCGAAGGTCGCTTGAAAACGGAAGAAGCGGAGCAGGCGCAGCGCGTCCTCGCGGATGCGTTCGGTCGCGCGGCCGACGAACCGGATACGTCCGGCAGCGAGATCGGCCATGCCGTCGAACGGGTCGTACACGTCGCCCGCGGGCGAGCACGAAAGCGCGTTGATGGTGAAGTCTCGCCGCGCCGCGTCCGCCACCCAGTCGTCGGTGAAGGCGACCTTGGCGCGCCGACCGTCGGTTTCGACGTCGATTCTAAGCGTCGTGATTTCGAAGTGGCGCGAACCGGTCACGGCGGTCACGGTGCCGTGGGCGATGCCGGTCGGGACGGCGCGAATGCCGGCGGCTTCCAGCAGGGCGATCACCTTCTCGGGTGGATCGTGGGTGGCGATGTCGATGTCCGTCACCGGACGGTGGGCGAGGGCGTCGCGCACGCACCCGCCGACGAAGCGCACCTCGGCTTGATCGCGCGTCAGCGCCGCGATCACGGCGCGGGTTTCGGGCAAATCCATCCACGGCTGGGGCGCGAGCTTGCCGACGGGTGCCAACGGTTCGGTTCGGTTCGGCATCGGCCGACTATAGCCGAGGCCGACGGCGAGAGGGTTACCGCTTCGCCGGCGCGCGGGCGAATCGTCATGCGAATGCATGCCTATCGGCGTGACGCGCGCTCATAAAAGCGCGCCCCTACCGGGGCGGGGCGCGCTCGAAATGGCCGGGGATGACCTTGCCGTCGGGACCGAGCGCGGGCGGGCGGTAAACCCCGCCCGGCTTCTCGCCGCCGGTAAGCGCGGTCAGGACCAGCGCGCCGACGAACAGCACCAGCCCCGCCGCCGCGAGCCAGTACCACGGACCTTGGCGCCAGTCGGGCGCGGCGGTGCCCTCTTTCGCCGCGCGCCGGGCGGCGAACCAGACCCAGCCAAAATAGACGAGGAACGGCGCGATCAGCGGCAGGATGTACTCGAACAGGATGCGGATCATGGCGCGGCCGGGTCGCGCGGGCGAATCCCCGCGCGCGATCTTTGATCCGCCCCTTCCGGGGCGGGGCGGCGCAGGAATTCGTAGAGGTTCATCAGCATCCCCGCCGTCGCGCCCCAGATGTAGCGCTCTTGCCAGCGCATGGCGTAGAAGCGGCGCACCGTGCCTTCGACGGTGCGGCTGTCGAGCAGATGGTTGGCGGGGTCGAGCAGGAAACCGAGCGGCACCTCGAACACGTCGGCGACTTCCTCGGCGTCGGGGGCGACCGCGAAGGGCGGCGTCACCACGCCCACCACCGGGGTCACGTCGAAGCCGGTGCGGGTGACATACCGGTCGAGCCGCCCGATCACGCGAATGTGACGGCGGGCGAGGCCGACTTCCTCCTCGGTTTCGCGCAACGCCGCGTCCTCGGGTCGGTCGTCGCCGGGTTCCATGTGGCCGCCGGGAAAGCTGATTTGTCCGGCGTGGTGGACAAGATGCGCGGTCCTAAGGGTGAACAGCACCGTCGGCTCCGGCTCGCGCGCGACGATCGGCACCAGCACGGCCGCCGGGCGCAGATTCGCTTTCACGGCCATGCCCGGATTGAGGCTGTGATCGCCCTTCAGCGCCATCGCCGGCGAATGCGCGTTCGGCGCGCCGCCGCCCAAGGTGGAAAAGCGGCGCAGCAACGAGTCCAGGGTCGTCAAATTATTGCGAGAGCTCGTCATCGCGGCCCTGTTCAAAATGATCCTGATTCTCGCGGAAATCGGACGGTTCCAGGGGGAAAAACATGCCCGCGCTCCAAGTTCCCATCGTCGCCCCTTTCGCGCCCGGCCCTTTAACGGCGAGGTCGGCCAATCCATAATACACCGGCCGCGCGAGCAAGGCGTCCAATCCCGGCCGAACGACGACATAAGGTTTGAGCCCGCCGTCTCGGGAAGCGCGCGCGATGCGCAAGGGATGATCGGGGCCTATGACGACCCATTCGTCCACGTTGGTCCTGAGCCTCAGGATTTGCTCCGTTCCGCCGCCCTCCTGCGCCAGTTCCACTCCCAGGAACGGCGCGTCGTCGACCCGGATGCGCGCTTTTTCCACAGGGGTCTTCAGCCAGAACGAGCCGTCGGCGTCGCGCGTCAGCACGGAGGCGAACAGTTTCACCAGTTCTTTGCGGCCGATGGGGCTGCCGTGGTAATACCATGTTCCGTCCGCGGCGATCCTGAGGTCGATGTCACCGCAGACCGCCGGCGACGGCGCGCCCCGATCAGTCAAGGGAAAGGCGTTCGTGCCCATGAATCCCATCTCCACCGTCCCATTAGATAAGGCGAAGGCCGCTTCGGGCAATTCCCTCGACGTGGCGGCCGAGGTCGAACGCGCCGGCCAAATGATCCGCGACGCGCGCGCCGCCGTCGGCCGGGTGATTTTCGGCCAGGATCGGGTGGTCGAACAGGTGCTGGTCACGCTGCTCGCCGGCGGGCACGCGCTCCTGATCGGCGTGCCGGGCCTCGGCAAGACCAAGCTGGTGGAAACCCTCGGGCTGATCCTCGGGCTCGACGCCAAGCGGGTCCAGTTCACCCCCGACCTGATGCCGGCCGATATCCTCGGCTCCGAGGTTTTGGAAGAATCCGAATCCGGCCGGCGCTCGTTCCGGTTCATTCCCGGTCCGGTGTTCGGCCAGCTGCTGATGGCCGACGAAATCAACCGCGCGAGCCCGCGCACCCAGTCGGCGCTGCTGCAGGCGATGCAGGAAGGCCGCGTATCGGTCGCCGGCCATTACCACGCGCTGCCGGTGCCGTTTCACGTGCTCGCCACCCAGAACCCGCTCGAACAGGAAGGCACCTATCCGCTGCCCGAGGCGCAACTCGACCGCTTCCTGCTTCAGGTCGACGTCGAATATCCCGACCGCGCCGCCGAACGCGACATCATGCTGGAAACGACCGGCGCCGAGAGCCGTCGCCCCGAACGCGCCATGTCCGCGGACGACCTGATCGCCGCGCAAAAGCTGGTGCGCCGGATTCCGGTGGGCGAAAGCGTGACCGAGGCGATCCTGACCCTGGTGCGCGCCGGGCGGCCCGATTCCTCCGACATTGCCGAAGTGCGCGAGTTCGTCGCCTGGGGCCCGGGCCCGCGCGCGAGCCAAGCCTTGATGTTGGGCGTGCGGGCGCGCGCCTTGATGGACGGGCGCTTCGCGCCGTCGGTCGACGACGTGCTCGCGCTCGCGCCGCCGATCCTGCGCCACCGGATGGCGCTGTCGTTCGCCGCCCGCGCCGAAGGCGTGACGATCGAGAAGATCATCGGGCGGCTGCTGCAGACCGTCGCCTGAGCAGTCCCATGAAGGCGACCGGCGCCGAACTTCATCATCGGGCCGAAACCCTGGCGGCGCCGCTGCCGCCCTTGATGGTCGCGGCCAAGCGCGTCGCCTCGACGGTTGCGCAAGGGGTGCACGGCCGCCGCCGGGTCGGCCAGGGCGAAACCTTCTGGCAGTTCCGCCGCTACCAGCAGGACGATTCGATCACGCGCATCGATTGGCGGCGGTCGGCGAAGTCGAGCCATCTCTACGTGCGCGAAACCGAGTGGGAGGCGGCGCAAAGCGTGTGGTTGTGGCGCGACGCTTCGGCGTCGATGGATTACGCGTCCATGCCCGCGTTCGGGTCCAAGCGGTTGCGCGCCGAATTGCTGCTGCTCGCGCTCGGCGTACTCCTGGTGCGCGGCGGCGAGCGGATCGCGGTGCTCGGCTCGAACCTGCGCCCATCCTCGGGCCGGATCGTGCTGACGCGCATCGCCCACATGCTGGAGGAGGGCGAGCCCGCGACGCCGAGCCTGCCCGTGCCGGAGGCGCTGCCGCGCCACGCCCGCGTCGTGTTGATCGGCGATTTCCTGTCGCCGCTGGCGGAGATCAAGGCCACGCTCGCCGCGTTCGACGCGCTCGGCGTGCGCGGTCACATGGTTCAGGTGCTCGATCCGGCCGAGGAAACGCTGCCGTTCGCCGGGCGGGTGCGTTTCGTCGGGCCGGAAGCGGAAGGGGTCGCGCTGATCGGCCGGGCCGAAACCGCGGCCGGCGACTATGCGCGCGCGATGGCGGCGCATCAGGCGGAAATCGGACGGTACACCCGCTCTGCGGGGTGGAGCTTCGTCCGCCACCGCACCGATCGCCCGCCGGAAACCGCCGTGCTCGCCCTTTATCTCGGGCTCGCCGAGCCCGCATTGGAATAACGAGCGTCGGCCCGGACATGTTCGCATTGGGCCCGCTCAGCTTTGCCGCGCCGTGGGCGCTGCTCGGCGCGCTCGCGCTACCGGCGCTCTGGTTCCTGCTCCGCCTGATTCCGCCGAGCCCGCGCGAGGTAGTGTTTCCGCCGGTCCGCATCCTGATGGCGCTCGCGCGGCGCGACGAAACCTCGGCCACCACGCCGCCGTGGCTGATCGCGCTCCGGTTTGCGCTCGCCGCCGCCGTCATTCTCGGGCTCGCGCACCCGATCCTCAATGCCGAGCCGGGGTTGAAGGGCACCGGGCCCTTGGCGCTGGTGATCGACGACGGCTGGGGCGCGGCCAAGGGCTGGAACGAACGTATCGCCGCCGCGCAACGGCTCGTCGACCGCGCCGGGCGCGAGGGGCGCGCGGTGATCGTGCTCGGTACCGCGGCGAAGCCCGAGCCGCCGGCGGTGACCCCGCTCGCCGCCGCCGCGGCGCGCAAGTTGGTCGAATCCCTGCGACCGAAACCGTGGCTCGCCGAGCGGCGCGCGGTCGGCGACGCGCTCGCCCAATGGGGCGAGGCCAACCGCTCGCCGCCGTTTCCGCTGGCGTGGCTGAGCGACGGGCTCGAAGCGGCCGAAGGCGAGGCGCGCGCCTTCGCCGAGCAGCTCGGCCGCTCCGGCCCGGTCCTGTTCGCCGAACCGCCGGGCGAGCGGCTGCCGCTGCTGCTGCGCCCGCCGAGGAGCGAAGGCGATGCCCTCGTCCTTTCCGCCGAACGGCCGAGCGCCGGCGCGCGCCGCGAAATTTCCGTGATCGCCCACGGCGACGACGGCCGTCCACTCGCGCGCGAACGGCTCGCGCTCCCCCAGGGCCGCACCAACGGCGAGGCGCGCATGGCGTTGCCCTCGGAATTGCGCAACCGGCTTGCCCGCCTCGAGATCGAAAACGAAACCGGGGCGGGCGCGGTCGCGCTCGCGGACGAACGCTGGCGCCGCCGCCCGGTCGGCCTCGCGTCCGTCGGCACCGGGCGGGAGGATCAGCCGTTGCTCGGCGATCTCTATTACCTGGAGCGGGCGCTGGAGCCGTGGGCGGAGGCCAGGCGCGGCGCTCTCGCCGACCTGCTCGCGCGGCCGCTCGCCGTGCTGGTGCTTGCCGACCCGGCGCCGTTGCCCGCGGCCGAGGCGGGCGCGGTGGTGCGCTGGATCGAAGCGGGCGGCGTCGCCGTGCGCTTCGCGGGGCCCAGGCTCGCGGTCGCGACGCAGGCGGTTGGCGCCGAATCGGCCGATCCGCTGTTGCCGGTGCGGTTGCGCGCGGGTGATCGAGTTGTCGGCGGCGCTTTGACCTGGGAACGCCCGGTGGAATTGGCGCCGTTCGACGACAAGAGCCCGTTCTTCGGGTTGGCGGTGTCGGCCGACGTGCGCGTGCGCCGCCAAGTGCTGGCCGAGCCCGCGCTCGACCTCGCCGAACGGACCTGGGCGCGTCTCGCCGACGGTACGCCCCTGGTCACCGCCGCGCGCAAGGGCAAGGGGTGGCTGGTGCTGGTCCACGTCACCGCCAACGCGCAGTGGTCGGATTTACCGCTGTCGGGCCTGTTCGTCGGCATGCTGCAACGGGTGGTGGCGCTGAGCCAGGGCGTGGCGTCGCACTTGCCCGGCCCGCCGCTCGCGCCCGAAGCGACCCTCGACGGCTTCGGCCGTCTCGGCGCGCCGCCGGCGGACGCCCAGGCGATCCCGTCCGAAGCCTTCGCCAGGACGCGCGTCGGCCCGCGCCATCCGCCCGGATTCTACGGCGAGCGGGGCGGGGTGCGCGCGCTCAACCTCGCCGATTCGGTTCCGGCGCTGAAGACGTTTCCGCGCCCGGCCAACGTCGAGGCGATGGCCTACGGCGCGAGCGTCGAAACCGACCTGCGTCCCTGGCTGCTCGGGCTCGCGTTCCTGCTGCTGCTCGCCGATCTGGCGGCGAGCCTCGCCTTGCGTGGCCATCTCGCGTTGCCCCGCCGCGCGGCATTCGCGCTGCTGGCGACGGCGCTGGCGGCTTTCCCCGCCGCCGCGCAACCCCAGCGGCCGGACGCGGAGGCTTCCGCGATCGCCGCGAGCGCCGATCCGACGATCGCTTATGTCCTCACCGGCAATCGCGAGATCGACGAAACCAGCCGCGCCGGTCTCGAGGGCCTCGGCGTCATTCTTCGCCGGCGCACGGCGGCGGAAATGGGGCCGCCGGTCGGCATCGATCCGGCACGGGACGAACTCAGCTTCTATCCGTTGATCTATTGGCCGCTCGGCGGCGGGCAGCGCCCGCTCGACGCGGGCGCGGCCGAGCGTCTCAACGAATACATGCGCCGGGGCGGCACCATCCTGTTCGATTCGCGCGGCGGCGAAGGCGAAAGCCTGCTCGGCATGCGCGCGCTGGCGCGCCAACTCGACTTGCCGGCGCTGGAGCCGGTCGGACCGGATCACGTGCTCACGCGTACGTTCTATCTGCTGCGGGAGTTTCCGGGGCGCCATGTCGGCGGGCGGTTGTGGGTCGAACGCGCGGGCGAGCGCGTCAACGACGGCGTCTCCTCGGTCATCGCCGGCAGCGGCGATTGGGCCGCGGCCTGGGCGGTGGATGACCGGCATCGCCCCCTCTACCCGGTGGTTCCGGGGGGCGAGCGCCAGCGCGAATACGCCTACCGCTTCGGCGTCAACGTGGTGATGTACGTGCTGACCGGCAACTACAAGTCGGACCAGGTTCACGTGCCCGCGATCATGCAGAGGCTCCGGCGATGACCAGCGTCGTCTTCGCGCCGCTCGTGCCGTTGGCCTTGGCGCTGCCGGCCGTCGCCTTGGCGATTCTGCTGCTCGGGTTCGCGTTCTGGCGCCGGGCGCCGGGGGTGGTTTTCCGCGCCGTGGCCTTCGCTTTGCTCGCGCTCGCGATGTTGGATCCCCGGCTCGCCGAGGAAACGCGCGAACCGCGCCCCGACATCGCCGTGATCGCGCTCGATCGCAGCGCCAGCCAATCGGTGGACGGCAGGCCCGAACGCACCGACGCCGGGCTAGCCCAATTGCGCGCGGCGCTGGCCAGGCTCGGCAACGTCGAGGTGCGCGAGATCGAGGTCAAGGACGACGGCCGCGGTCCCGGCCCGGGCGGCGAGGCCGAAGGCACGCGGCTTTACGCGGCGCTCGAGCGCGCGCTGGCTCAGGCGCCGCGCGGCCGGCTCGGGGCCGCGTTCCTGCTGACCGACGGCCAAGCGCACGACGCGCCCGATGCGGATACGGCGAAAGCCTCCGGTCCCGCCGCGCCGGTCCACGTTTTGCTCACCGGTCGGCCGGGCGAGCGCGACCGGCGCATGGTGGTCGAGCAGGCGCCCGGTTTCGCCATCGTCGGCAAGGAAGCGAGCATCGTCTATCGCATCGACGACGCGGAGGCCGGCGCGAGCCCGGTGACCGGGCGCCGGCTGGCGCGGGTGCGCATCGTCCGCGACGGCCGCGAGGCCGAAAACGCGCTGGTGCCGGTGGGCGCGCCGCAGACCCACACCTATGTCGTCGAGCACGCCGGGCCGACGCTGGTCGAGATCGAGGTTGAGGCGGTCGCGGGCGAGTTGACGCCCGTCAACAACCGCGCGCTGGTGGCCGTCAACGGCGTGCGCGATCGGCTCAAGGTGCTGCTGGTTTCCGGCCAGCCGCACGCGGGCGAGCGCACGTGGCGCAATCTCTTGAAATCCGACCCGGCGGTGGAGTTGATCCACTTCACGATCCTGCGCCCGCCGGAAAAGGACGATTTCACGCCGATCGTCGAATTGGCACTGATTCCGTTTCCGGTCCAGGAGCTGTTCGAGGCCCGGCTCAAGGAATTCGACCTGATCGTGTTCGACCGCTATCTCGAGCGCGACATCATCCCGCCGTCGCATTTCCGCAACATAGAGCGCTACGTGCGCGACGGCGGCGCGCTGCTGTTGGCGGCGGGGCCCGAGTTCGCTGGCGCGCGCAGCCTCGCCCGCACGGCGGTCAGCGCGATCCTGCCCGCGCGTCCGACCGGACGGGTGACGGAAGGCCCCTTTCGCCCGGCGCTGACCGACACCGGTCGGCGCCATCCGGTGACCGCCGATTTGACGCCCCCCGCCCAAACATCGGGCGCGGCGCGGGCGACCGAACCGACTCCCTGGGGCCGCTGGTTCCGGCTGATCGAATCGGTGCCGACCTCCGGGCACGCGCTGCTCGACGCGGGCGACGGCCGCCCGCTCCTGATGGTCGACCGGGTCGACAAGGGCCGGGTCGCGCTGTTCGCTTCCGACCACATCTGGCTGTGGGCGCGCGGTTACGACCGGGGCGGGCCGCACGCCGAAATTCTCCGCCGGCTGGTGCACTGGCTGATGAAGGAGCCGGACCTGGAGGAAGAGCGCCTGACCGCCGAAGGCAAGGACGCGGAGATCATCGTTACCCGTCGCAGCCTCGCCGACGATCCGGCGACCGTCACCGTCACCGCGCCTTCGGGCCGGGCGACGACGGTCGAATTGAAATCCGATCCGGCGACGCCGGGACGGGCGAGCACCCGCGTGGCCGCCGCCGAACGGGGGCTTTATCGCGCGAGCGACGGAACGCGGACGGCGGTCGCCGTGGTCGGCGCGCTCAGTTCGCTCGAATTCGCGGATTTGCGCGCCAACGCCGACAAGCTCGCGCCGCTCGCGGCGGCGACCGGCGGCGGGGTCTTCTGGCTGGCGAACGGATTGCCGGAAGCGCGTGGCGTCAAGCCCGGACGCGACGCGGCCGGGCGCGGCTGGATGGGGCTTCGCCGCAACGACGCGTTCGCCGTCACCGGCGCGCGCCAAGTTCCGCTGCTGCCGGCGCTCCTGGTGCTGGCGGCGGCGTTCGCCGCGCTCGGGCTCGCCTGGTGGCGGGAAGGGCGTTGAAGGGTTTCAACGCGGCTTCAGGGCGCGAATGTAGGCGATCAGGTCCTCGATCTCGGCGCGACTGTGGTTGAAGTCGGGCATCGGCGGATGGGGTGCGGCGAGCCAGCCGCGCAGCCGCGCGTCGGTATAGGCCGGGTCGGCGGCCATCTGCGCGAACGGCGGGCCCGCGTCCGATCCGGCGCGCGCTTCCGCGCCGGGAACATGGCACGAGACGCACCAGCGCTTGGCGAGATCGGCGCCGCGCTCCGAATCGGCGGCCCTCGTTGCCGCGAGCGGCAGGATCAGCGCCAGCGTCCAAACGAGCCACTTCGCGGGCGACTTCGACACGTGCGGCGCTCCCCCGGCTTTTGTGCTACATATCCGCTTATCACGTAGTCGGAACCGGCGCGATCCGCAACGAGGCCGCACCGGGATCGGACGGGATGGGGCATATGGTCCGAATCGGGCGCTTGGCGGCGCGCGCTTGGGCGCATGCGGCGGTTGGCGCAGCATTGTTGGGCGCGGGCCTGGCGGCCGCCGTTGCGGCCGAACCGGAAAGCGTGGATTTGGAATTGGTGCTGGCCGTCGACGTCTCCGGCAGCATCGACCAGGAGGAAGCCGCGCTGCAAAGGCGCGGTTATGTCGCCGCCCTGCAGGACGAACGGGTGGTCAACGCCATCAAAACCGGCTTTCACGGGCGAATCGGCGTTACCTATTTCGAATGGGCCGGCATCCACCATCGGCGCACGGTCGCCGATTGGACCACGATCGGCGACACGGCCTCGGCCCGGGCGTTCGCTGACTGGATCGCGGCGCAGAGCATCAGCGCCGGGGCCTGGACTTCGATTTCCGGGGCGATCGACTACGCGCTGCAGCGCTTCGCCGACAGCCCCTACAAAAGCCGCCGGCGCGTGCTCGACATTTCCGGCGACGGGCCCAACAACAACGGCCCCTACGTGATCGAATGGCGCGACCGGGCGCTGGCGCAGGGCATCACCATCAACGGCCTTCCAATCATCAACGAGCGGCCGAGCCGCTGGGGCTTGCCGCCGTTCATCGACCTCGATCTTTATTTCGAGGATTGCGTCATCGGCGGGCGCGGCGCGTTCATCGTGGTGGCGGAAAGCTTCGACGACTTCGCCTCCGCCATCCGCCGCAAACTGATCATGGAGATCGCCGACATGCCGCCGTCGCGCGACGGGCGCATTATTCCGGCGCGCACGCATACGCGCGAGCGCAACCGGGCCGGCCCGCGCCCGCCCTGCGACGCGGGCGAACGCGAACGTTTCCAGCGCCGCCTCGACCCTTGAGCCGATGACCAGCCGCGGCGGATTGCACTGGCTTCCGGCGGTCGCGCTTGCGATCGGGGCGGCGTTCGTTCCGTCGGCACCGGCGCGGGCGGCCGACATTCCGGTCGATCTCGAACTGGTGCTCGCCGCGGACGGCTCCGGCTCGATCGACGACGAGGAGCTGAGGTTCCAGCGCCAAGGCTACGCCGAGGCGCTGGCGCATCCGCGCGTGCTGGCGGCGATCCAGTCCGGCTTTCACAAGGCGATCGCGGTCGCTTACATCGAATGGGGCGCGCCGCAGTCGCAGCACGTGATCGCCGATTGGACGGTGATCCGCGACGAGGCCTCGGCCCGCGCCTTTGGCAAGACCCTGGTCGAATCGCCGCGCGCCGCCTGGGGCTACAACTCGATCTCGAACGCGATCGATTTTTCCGCCCGCCTGATCGACGCCAACGCTTACAAGGGAACCCGCCGGGTGATCGACGTTTCGGGCGACGGGCCGCAGATCGGCGGCCGCCCGCTGGAAGAGGTGCGGCGCGAGACGGTGGCGCGCGGCATCACCATCAACGCGCTGGTGATCGAAACCGCGGGCGGAGCGTTGCGCGGCCCGGGTGGCGTCACCTTGGCCGAGCATTACGAGCGCGACGTGATCGGCGGCGCCGGCGCCTTCATCGCGGTCGCGCGCGAGCGCGCGCGTTTCCCCGAAACCGTGCTCCGAAAACTCGTCTTGGAAATTGCCGATCTCAACGCAACGGAGAACCCATGATCCTCATCGGCCGCTACCGCTCGCCCTTCGTCCGCCGCGTCGCGGCAAGCATGAAAATCTACGGACTCCCCTACGAGCGCCGGGTGCTCTCGACCATTACCGACGGCGAGGCGATCCGCGCGGTCAACCCGATCGGCCGGGTGCCGGCGCTGGTTCTCGATTCGGGCGAAACCTTGATCGACAGCGCGGCGATCCTCGATTATCTCGACGAACGCGCCGGGCCCGCGCGTGCGCTGGTGCCGCCCCAGGGCGCGGAACGGCGCGAGGTGCTGAAGGGGGTGGCGCTCGCCATCGGCGCGGTCGAGAAGGCGGTCGCGCTCGCCTACGAACTGCAGCGCCGGCCCGAACACCTGATTTTTCCCGAGTGGGCGGAGAAATTGAAAGGTCAAACGCGCGCCGGACTTTCTACGCTCGATCGGATTCTCGGCACGGGTCGGGAATGGATCGCGCTTGGCCGACTCACCCAAGCCGACGTGTCGGCGGTGGCGACCTGGGACTTTCTCGGCAATATGCTGGCGGGCCATTTCGCCGCTGCCGACTTTCCGAACCTCGCGGCGCTGTCGGTGCGCGCCAACCGCATGTCTGCCTTCGCCGAAACGCACCCGAGCCTGGACAGCTGATGATCCTCAATGCACCGAACCGGACGGGGTGTTGAGCGCCTTCTTCGCCGCGCGTTCGATGGCCCGCCACATGGCGTGGCCCTCGGCGTCGCCGGCGGCGCGCAACTCTTCGGCGCGCAGCTCCGCCTGCCGGGGAGCGTCCTTGCCGTAGCGGGCGAGCAATTTACGCACCGCCTGTTGGATAGTGTCGTCGTCGGTCATCGTGCGATGCCGCGGTAAGCGAGCGGTCCGATCTCCCATCGCCGGACTCGGGCTTTTCTTACACGCGCCCAAACCCGTCGATCCCGGCGCGGACACTAGCGCCCTGAAATAATTCGGCCTTGATTCTTGTCAATATTTTATGGGTTTTCCGGAGCGCGAGGTTGTATTGCCCGGCCGGCAAACCTAAACTTTACCCAAGGCCCCCCGTAAAATCGGGAGAGCGGGGCGCCCAAGCGAGGCGGAGTACGCATGGCCACGCGTGACGGCGATATATCTCCACGTACCGGCGGCCGAATGGGCAACTGCTTCGCCTGTCAGGCTCACGCCCGCAGCGAATGGTGCGTGCTGTCCGACGCCGACCTCAGGCTGATCGACGACGCCAAGATCGACCGCGATTACGCCCCCGGCGACGTGCTTTACCACCAGGGCGATGCGTGCAAGGGCGTCTATTGCATCAGGTCGGGATTGGTGGGCTTGCGCAAGGTCGGCGCCGACGGCAATTCGGTGCTGGTGCGCTTGGCGCAGCCTGGGGATACCATCGGCTATCGCGCCTTTCTTGCCGGCGAGGAACACGCGCTCGGCGCCGAAGTATTGAAACCGAGCGTGATCTGTTTCGTCGAGCAGGTCGTGGCGCGCAGACTGATCGAATCTAAGCCCGAACTGGGCCTCCGGTTTCTCAAGACCATGTCCGAAAGTCTGAACGCGGCCGAGGACAAATTCCTGCAATCGACCTCGTTCGATATCCGCGCCCGCCTCGCCCATCTTCTGCTGGTGCTCAAGGACCGCTTCGCCGCCGAGGAAAAGGACGGCGCGCTCAAATTGGAATTGCCGCTGTCGCGCCAGGACATGGCGGCGATGATCGGGGTGCGCCCCGAAACCATGTCGCGCGCCATCCGCAAGTTCGAGGACGACGGCGTCGCCTATTTTTCCGGGCGAACCGTCAAGGTGCCCGACATATCGGTCCTGTTCGACGAAATCGACGCCGTCGCCTGAGTTTTGCCAGGCCCCGAAAAGTCCGTTAGACTGAGTTGGTTATTGGTGCCAGGGGCCGGCCGATGCCGTACGTCCAGCTCGACGAAAACAACCATATCGTTTCCGTGTTCGCGGAGCCGGTGGAGGGCGCAGTCGAGGTTGCTCCCGACGACCCGGCGCTGAAGGAATTCATCTTCCGCTCCCACCCCGAGCTGGAACAGCGCGAAAAGCTGGAAAAGTCCGACCTCGCGCTCGCCCGCGTGATGGAGGACCTGATCGACGTCCTGATCGAAAAGGGCGTGATCATGTTCACCGATTTTCCCGAGGCAGCGCAGAAGAAGCTGCTCGAGCGGCGCGGCTTCCGCAAGGAATTCAGCTATGTCCAGAACCTGTTCGGCAACGAGCAGGGCGGTCTCGGCGACGGCGCGATCACCGGCGCGATCGACGGCGCCGATTCCGACAAGGGCGGCCCGAGCGGCGGATTCCTGTAAGGCCGTTCACTCCGCTGCGTCTTGGTAGGCCTCGATCGGCGGGCAGACGCACACCACGTGCCGGTCGCCGTAGACGTTGTCGACGCGCGCCACCGGCGGCCAGTACTTGCCGGCCTTGAGTTCGGCGAGCGGGAACGCGGCGATCTCGCGGCTGTAGGGGTGCGCCCACGCCTCGGCCGCGATCATGTCGGCGGTGTGCGGCGCGTGGTGCAGCGGATTGTCGGCGCGCGGCCAGTCGCCGCGTTCGACGCGGGCGATTTCCTCGCGGATCGCGATCATCGCCCGCACGAAGCGATCGAGTTCCGCCTTCGGCTCCGACTCGGTCGGCTCGACCATCAACGTACCCGGCACCGGGAACGACATGGTCGGCGCGTGGAAACCGTAGTCCATCAGGCGCTTGGCGATATCCTCGGCGCCGACGCCGCTGGTCTCCTTCAACGGCCGGGTATCGAGGATGCACTCGTGCGCGACCAGGCCGTTGCGCCCGGTATAGAGAACCGGGTAATGGCCGGCGAGGCGCTTGGCGACATAGTTGGCGGCGAGCAGCGCGGCCTCGGTCGCGCGCTTGAGGCCGTCGCTCCCCATCATGGCGATGTAGCTCCAGCTGATGGAGAGAACCCCGGCCGAGCCCCACGGCGCCGCCGCGATCGGGCCGATGCCGGTGGCCGGGCCGGCCTCCGGCACCAGCGGATGGTTGGGCAGATACGGCGCCAAATGCGCGGCGACGCCGATCGGCCCGACGCCCGGCCCGCCGCCGCCGTGCGGAATGGCGAAGGTCTTGTGCAGGTTGATGTGCATGACATCGGCGCCGAGATCAGCCGGACGGCAGTACCCGACCAGCGCGTTGAGGTTGGCGCCGTCCATGTAAACCTGCCCGCCCGCGTCGTGGACGATGCGGCAGATGTCGCGGATGCCGGCTTCGAAGACGCCGTGGGTCGAGGGATAGGTGACCATCAGCGCGGCAAGGCGGTCGCGGTGCCTGGCCGCCTGGGCCGCGAGGTCGCCGAGGTCGATATTGCCGGCCGCGTCGCACGCGACCACGACGACGGCGAGGCCCGCCATGGTCGCGCTCGCCGGATTGGTGCCGTGCGCGCTCGCCGGAATCAGGCAGATGTCGCGCGTGTCTTGCCCGCGCGCCGCGTGGTGCTTGCGGATCGCGAGCAGGCCCGCGTACTCGCCCTGCGATCCGGCGTTGGGTTGCAGCGAAACGGCGGCGAAGCCGGTCAACGCGCACAGCCGTTTCTCCAGATCGCGGATCATCGCCAACGTGCCCTCGGCCTGGTCGAGCGGGGCGAACGGATGCAGTCCCGCGAACTCGCGCCAGCCGATCGGCAGCATCTCGGCCGCCGCGTTCAGCTTCATGGTGCACGAGCCGAGCGGAATCATGGCGCGGTTAAGGGCGATGTCGCGATCCTCGAGATGCTTCAAGTAGCGCATCATCGCCGTTTCCGAATGGTGGGCATTGAACACCGGATGGGCGAGAAACGGTGTCGCCCGGCGAAGCGCGGCCGGGATCGCGTCCGCCGTCGCCGCGTCGAGATCGCTTGGCGCGAACGCGGGTTTCTTTCCGCCCGCGAACGCGGCCCAGACGCGCGCCACGTCGTCCTCGGTCGTGGTCTCGTCGGTCGATATGCCGATGCGTCCGTCCTTGAAATCGCGGAGGTTGATCCCCAGCTCGCGCGCCTTGGCGATCACGGTACCCGCGTTCGCGACGCGGGCGACGACGGTGTCGAAAAAGCCCTCGTGCTCGACCTTGACCCCGAGCTTCCCGAGTCCCGCGGCCAGGATCGCCGCCAGGCGGTGGGCGCGGAGCGCGATGCGCGCGATTCCCTTGGGCCCGTGATAGATCGCGTAGAACGCGGCGATGTTGGCGAGCAGGACCTGCGCCGTGCAGATGTTGCTGGTCGCTTTTTCCCGCCGGATGTGCTGCTCGCGGGTTTGCAGCGCGAGACGTAACGCCGGTTTGCCGCGCGCGTCGATCGAAACGCCGATCAGGCGGCCGGGAATTTGCCGGCGATGCTCCTCGCGCACGGCCATGAAGGCGGCGTGCGGCCCGCCGAATCCCATCGGCACGCCGAAGCGCTGGAAGCTGCCGACCGCCACGTCCGCCCCCCATTCCCCGGGCGGCACGAGAAGCGCGAGCGCGAGCGGATCGCACGCAACCGCGAGCAGGGCGTTGGCGGCGTGGATTTTGTCGGCGAGGCCGCGCCAATCGCGCACGGCGCCGGTGGTGTCGGGGTACTGGAGCAGGACGCCGAACACCCGCGCCGGGTCGAGATCGCGCGCCGGATCGCCGATTTCGACCGAAAGGCCGAGCGGCTCGGCGCGCGTCCGCACCACGGCCAACGCCTGCGGATGGCAGGCGGCATCGGCGAACAAGACCTTGCTCGCGCTCCGCGCGACGCGCTTCATCAGCGTCATGGCTTCGGCCGCGGCGGTCGCCTCGTCGAGCAGCGAGGCATTGGCGACCGGCAGGCCGGTCAAATCGACAGTCATCTGCTGGAAAGCGAGCAGCGCTTCCATCCGGCCTTGCGAGATTTCCGCCTGATAAGGGGTATAGGCGGTGTACCAGCCGGGATTTTCGATCACGTTGCGCACGATCACCGCGGGCGTCACCGTGCCGGAATAGCCGAGCCCGATCATCGATTTGAGCAGGCGGTTGCGCGCCGCGAACCCGCGCAGGGCGCCGAGCGCGTCGGCCTCGCTCAAGGGCGCGAACGGCGGCACGCCGCCGGTGCGGATTGTTTCCGGCATGGCGGTCTCGGCGAGTTGGGCCAGCGAATCGTAGCCGAGTTCCGCCAGCATGGCGCGGATATCGTCCGCGTTCGGGCCGATATGGCGGCAAGCGAAATCGTTGGTGTCGCCGAGATCGGCGAGGCGGGGCGAGGGCGTTCGGGGCGCGGGCATGTTAGTGGAGCCCCGCGACGTAGGCGTCGTAGGCCGCCTTGTCCATGGCATCGTCCAGGTCCTTCGCGTCGGCGAGTCTGATCTTGTAGAACCAGCCGCCGCTTTCGGCGGCGCTGTTGACGGCGGCCGGGTTGTCGGCGAGCGCGCCGTTGATCTCGACGACTTCGCCGCCGGCCGGAGCGTAGACCTCGCTCGCCGCCTTGACCGATTCCACCACCCCCGCTTGCGCGCCCTTGGCGACCTTGGCGCCGACCTGGGGCAGTTCGACGAACACGATGTCGCCGAGCTGTTTCTGGGCGTAATCGGTGATGCCGACGACGCCGATGCCGTTCTCGACTCTGATCCATTCGTGATCCTTGGTGAAGCGGACGGTCATGGGCGGTTCTCCTTGCGCGGGCGGGTGACGTGATAGCGGTGCGGAACGAAGGGTAGTGAGACAACGCGCGCCGGCAGCGGCTTGCCGCGCACGATGGCGTCGAGGCCAGTTCCGGGGCGGGCGGCATCGGCGGCGACATAGCCCATCGCCACCGGGCCGCCCACGGTCGGGCCGAAGCCGCCGCTGGTGATGGCGCCGGCGCTCGAACCGTCGGGGCGGACAAGCGCGGTCCCGGCCCGGGCCGGCGCTCGGCCTTCGGGGCGGATGCCGACGCGGAGGCGCCGGGGGCCCTCGGCGATCTGGCGGACGATGACGTCGGCGCCGGGAAAGTTCTTTTCCGCGCGCCGGCGAGCGCCGACGGTCCAGGCGAGACCGGCCTCGATCGGGGTCGTGGTTTCGTCGAGGTCCTGGCCGTAAAGGCAGAGCCCGGCTTCGAGCCGGAGCGAATCGCGCGCGCCGAGCCCGACCGGCTTGACGCGGGGGTCGTCGAGCAGGCGGCGGGCGAGCGCCTCGGCCCGATCGGCCGGCACCGAAATCTCGAATCCGTCCTCGCCGGTGTAGCCCGAGCGCGTGACAAACCCGGCGACGCCCGCCACCGTCATCTCCGCGCCGGACATGAAGGAAAGCGCGCCCGCCTCCGGCGCGAACTGGGCGAGAACCTCCGCCGCGCGCGGGCCTTGCAACGCAATCAGCGCGCGATCGGTGACGATCTCGATCCGCGCGCGGCCCGCGAGACGTTCGGCGAGGTACGGGAACACGACGTCCTTGCGCGAGGCGTTGACGACCAGCGCGATACCATCGGCGGCGCGGGTCGCCATCAGGTCGTCGATGATTCCGCCCGCATCGTTGGTCAGCATGGTGTAGCGCATGCGCCCGGGCGCCAGACCGGCGATATCGCCCGGCACCAGGGTTTCGAGCAGGGCGGCCGCGTCCTTGCCGACGAGGCGGGCTTGGCCCATGTGCGAGACATCGAACACGGCGGCGCCTTCGCGCGCGTGATTGTGTTCGGTCAGAATGCCGTCGGCGTAATGGAGCGGCATGAGGTAGCCCGCGAACGGGACCATCTTCGCGTTCAGCGCGCGATGGAGACGTTCCAGCGGCGTCGGCTTGGCGGGTTCGGTCGCGGCGTCGGTGGACAAGGGGTTGCCCTCGAATCGCGCGAAGGGCCGGGGTCATCCGGGGGGCGGATTCGCGCCATCCGCGCCGGATTCCCCCTCTGTCATTGGACCTGAAAGATTCCCGGCCGGGCGCGCCGTGGGCGCGGAAATCGGGGCCGGTTACATCTTCGGTGAGAACCGTCGACCCGAAGGCGCGCCGGTTCCGCTTTCCAGAGTCTCACGTACTGCCGCGGTCCTGAAGCCTGAGAGGTTCCGGGGTGGTTGCTCCTTCGGCGCCGACGGCACCCGCCTGCGGGCGGGGACCGGCGAACTCTCCCGCGGCAGCGTGGCGAGAGAACTTCGGATGAAAGTGTAGACCCGCGGGTAGGAAATGCAACCCACCCCCTCGGGGAGGGGTCAACGGGCGCGTTCCCTGGCGATTCGCGCTTGGCGATTGTAGTCGAGTTGGTCCTCGGTCAGCTGGAATCCGACCAGGATCGTGAAATCCTTTCCGCTCTGCCCGGCGGCGATCGGCACTTTCATTTCCACCGTGTCGTCGGTGAGCGTCATGCGCGTGACGTTGCCCGGAAAGCGGGCGGCGAGATCGAACACGTTTTTCGCCAGCGGTTCGCGGTCGGCGTCGATCAGAGTCACGAAATAGCGATAGGGTGCGACGCGGTCGGTGTTGGCCGGTCCGCGCTCGGCGTCGATCGCGAGGTAAACCCGGACCTGCATGACGCCGGTGCGGTCCTTGTTCATTTGATACTCGCAGTCGGCGAACACCCGGCTCAGACGCCCGCTGTAGGATACGTCGAGGATGTCGCGTCCCGGCCCGTCGCGGAACTGGGTCAGCTGTTCGGCGTCGGCGAGAATCATGGCGCGCGCGCAGGGACCGGGCGGCGGTTCCTTCTTGGTAAAAACGCCGCACGCCGACAGCAGCGCCGCGCAACCGGCCAGGACGACGGTCCGTGCGGTCGCGCGGGAGGGTTTCACAGCTTGTTGTGGGAGCCGTCGCAGCGAGGACGGTTTTTGGTCGCCTTGCAGCCGCAGAAATGGACGGTTTCGGTCTTGTCGGCGGCGAACTGGATCGGCCGGAAAACGGTGCCGGCGTGGGAGCCGTCGCAGAACGGCTGATTCTTGCTGCGGCCGCAGGCGCACCAGAAATATTTCTTGCCGGCCTCGACCGGAACGGCATAGGGCTTTTTCTGAGGAACGACGGGCTGGTCGGACTGGCTCATGGCGCGCAAGGATCCCGAGTGGCGGTTTGCGGGGCTCGCCGGACTGTAGCCAAGCGCCGGGACGCGAACAAGCGGCGATTGCCGGCCGCGCTCAGCGCTCGATCTGCATCAGGATCGCGGTCAATCGGGCGAACGCGCGCGCGCGCCCCCAGGCGTTGTCGATGCCGGCGGCGATGTCGAGGCCGCGCCGGAAGGCGGCCCGGGCCAAGTCCGTTTCGCCGCGCCGGGCGCGCGCGAGGGCGATCTCGCCCAGCATCCACGATTGGTCGAGGCGGCTTTTGATGTCCCGGGTGGCGCGGTCGGCGCGTTCCTTGATCGCATCGGCCTGGGCGGTGTCGCCATGACGATCGGCGCTAGCGGCGAAAGTCCATAGCGCCTGCGCGCGCAGGGAATCGTCGGCGATCTGTTCGGCCAACGCGACCGCCTCGGCCCGCGTGGCGCGCCGGACGGCCGCATTCGTCGCGCCATCCGCGACTTCGCCGTGAGCGAGGGCAAGGCGGCTGAGGGCGAAGGACTTGGCGAACGGAAAGGCGATGCGGTCGGTTTCAGCGACGGCGATGGCCAGCGTGGCCGCGGCCGCCCGTCGGTCGCCGGCGCGGTTCTGGGCCACGGCGACCGGCGCGAGCGCGCCGGCGCGATGGTGGGCTTCGCCGATGGTGGCGGCCAGCGCGTGCGCGGTGGCGACATCGCCGGCGCGCGCCGCCTGAACAACGGCGGCGACCAGAACTGAGGTGTGTTCGGATTTTTCCGGAATGTCCTTGAGCAGGCGGAGCGCGTCGTTGGTGCGACCCAGATCGGCAAATCCGCCCGCCACGTAGCGGAGGGCGTTGCCGGCCGAAGCGTCCGGAAGGGCTCGGGCGGCGGTTTCGGCCTCGGCGATCAGAGGGTCGGCGGCCGCCTGTTCGCCAGCGCGGGCGAGCGCGACCGCCGCGCGCACGAGCAGATTCACTTTGCTCACGGGTGCTTCTAGCGACCGGGCTTCGGTTTCCAGGCGACGCGCGGCGTCGCGGGCCTCGGCGGTCTTCTCCGTTCGGGCAAATATATCGGCGATCGCGGCCAGCGCCTCGGCCCGCTTTTTCGGATCGGGGATCGCCTCGGCGGCGGCGGTCGCCTCGGGGCCGAATCCGCCCTGGGCCTTCGCTTCGGCGATGTCGCGCAAGGCGACCATGATCAGGCGCGGATCGCGAATGCGCCGGGCGGTGTCGCGGGCACCGTCGGCGAATCCGCCGCGCGCCTGCACCGCCAGGATTTCGCCGAGCGACCAGTCGCGCATTTCCTTGTCGGCGACACCCTTCGAGCTTTCCACCGCTTCGGCCAGGAGACAGCGCGGCGTCGGCTTTTCCAGGCACGGCGCCACGTCGCGGGTCGGATCGCTCTTTTCGGCGATCTCGTCGACGATGAGGTCGCGGGTGGCGGGATTGGCGAGCAGCGCTTCGCGCGCGGCGCGGATGTTGTCCTCGCGCGCCTTTTCGAGCTTGCCGAGCAGTTCGTTGACCCGATCGCCGGTGTCGAGACGTTCGGCCAGCGCATCGCTCGCCTGGCCGGTTTCGGGCACGCCGATCGTCCGCTGGTACTTGCGGATCGCGGCTTCGGTTTCGGGGTTCATGCGGCCGTCGGTACGGCCTTCGTAGAGCCCGATGGCGGCGAGCGCGCGCTGGATGCGTAAGATCAGGTCGGACGGCTTGACGGCGGAGCCGTTGTCGGGCGCGCCGAGGATTGTCGTCGGCGGCTCCGGCCGGGCGGCCTCCACCGGTTGCGCGAGGGCGCCGGCGAGCAGCGCGACGGCGACGGTCGGGAGGATGGAGGGGCGGGCGGGGAACGGCATGGGGCGGACGACCGGCTAACCGGAGATTCGGCCATTGTTATATATGGCCATTATATATGGTTCCGGCGGTATACATGCTCTTAACCCGCCCGGCGCTAGGCTCGCGGGTTCGCTGAGTCCGAGGACGCGGGGCCATGGCCGTCTACACCGAGGTTTCCGACAGGGATTTGACGGCCTTTGTCGCCGAATACGATATCGGCGAGGTCAAATCGTGCAAGGGCATCGCCGAGGGGGTGGAAAACACCAACTACCTGCTCGCGACCCAAGCCGGGACCTACATTCTCACTCTTTACGAAAAGCGGGTCGAGCCCAAGGACCTGCCGTTCTTTCTCGGTTTGATGGAACACTTGGCGGCCAAGGGCGTGCCGTGCCCGGTGCCGGTGAAGGGGCGTGACGGCAAGGCGCTCCGCCGGCTCGCCAAGCGTCCCGCCGCCGTCGTCACGTTCCTCGAAGGCATGTGGCCGCGTAAAGTCGAGGCCGCGCACTGCGCCGAACTGGGCGGCGCGCTTGCCCGTCTGCACGTCGCCGGCCAGGACTTCCGGCTTCGCCGCGCCAACGCGCTCGGCATCGGCGCGTGGCGGGGCCTGTTGGACAAGTGTTTGCCCCACGCCGACGAGGTCCGCACCGGGCTCGCGCGCGCGTTGCAAGCCGAACTCGACCATCTCGAGGCGCGCTGGCCGCGCGATCTGCCGCAAGGCGTAATCCACGCCGACCTCTTTCCCGACAACGTGTTTTTCCATCACGGCCGGGTGTCGGGGTTGATCGATTTCTATTTTGCCTGTTGGGATGCCTTCGCCTACGACGTCGCCATCTGCCTCAACGCCTGGTGCTTCGAACGCGGCAACAGCTTCAACGTCACCAAGGCACGCCGGCTGCTCGCCAGCTACCGCAAGGAACGCGCGTTCTCGGACGCGGAAATCGAGGCGCTGCCGCTGCTCGCGCGCGGCAGCGCGCTCCGCTTCCTGCTCACCCGGCTGCACGATTGGGTCTATACGCCCAAGGACGCGCTGGTCACGCGCAAGAACCCGATCGAATACTGGGACAAGCTCCGCTTTCACCAGGGCGTGAAGAGCGCGGGCGAATACGGCCTCAAATGAGTGCCAAGCCGGACGACATTATTGACATTTTCACGGACGGCGCGTGCAGCGGCAATCCCGGGCCGGGCGGCTGGGGCGCGTTGTTGCGCTGGCGCGACCGCGAAAAGGAATTGTTCGGCGGGGAAACCTCGACCACCAACAACCGCATGGAACTGACCGCCGCGATCGCGGCGCTCGAGTCCTTGAAGCGCGGCGCCCGGGTGCGGCTTCATACCGACAGTCTCTATCTCAAGGACGGCATCACCCGCTGGATCGCGCGCTGGCGCGCGAACGGCTGGCGCACCGCCGACAGGAAGCCGGTCAAGAACGAGGACCTGTGGAAAAAACTTTTGGCCGCGCTCGAACGCCATGACGTGGACTGGCATTGGATCAGGGGACACGCCGGCCACGCCGAGAACGAGCGCGCCGACGCGCTCGCGCGCAAGGGCGTCGCAGCGGCGAAGGCCGAATTGAACGGCGCGGACGGAACCAACGCCAACGGCGGCTGAGATCGAGGCTCAGAGCCGCTTCAGAGTTTCCTCGGCGCTGGTCTTCTCGAAGGTGCCGGGCGGGTCGATGGCGATGTCCTTGACCACGCCCTTGTCGACGATCATGGCAAAGCGCTGACTGCGGAGCCCCAGCCCGCGCGCGGAGAGGTCGAGTTCCAACCCGGCAGCCTTGGTGAAGTCGGCGCTGCCGTCGGCGACCATCATCACCTTGGTGCCGACCTTCTGGTCCTTGCCCCAAGCGCCCATGACGAAGGCGTCGTTGACCGCCATGCAGACGATCTGATCGATCCCCTTCTTCTTGAGGGCGACGGCCTTCTTGACGAAGCCGGGCAGGTGCTTGGCCGAGCAAGTCGGCGTGAACGCGCCGGGCAGGCCGAACACCGCGACCTTCTTGCCGCGGAACAGTTCGTCGCTGGAAACGGGCTTCGGCCCTTCCTTGGTCATGGTGTAAAGGGTGACCGACGGAACCTTGTCGCCGACTTTGATGGTCATGGTGTCTCTCCCGGGCTGATTGTTGGCGCGAGTATGGCGGGGCGGGACGGGAACGTTCAAGAGCCCGGCGCCGCCACCCGGGCGGGGCCGCCACGCTGGGCCTTGTCGAGGGCGCCAAGAACCTCGGCGCTCGTCAACAGCTCCGGTAGGGGTATTCCCTCGGGCGCGCCCGGACCGTAGACGACATTGAAGGGAATGCCGTAGCGGCCGAAGCGCGCGAGATAGGCGGCGATGCGTTCGTCGGGGCGGGTCCAGTCGGCGACCATGGCGACGACCGGCTCGCGGCCGAGGCGTTTGGCCACCTCGCCCTGGTTGAGCACCAGGGTCTTGTTGGCCTTGCAGGTGATGCACCAATCGGCAGTCACGTCGACGAACACGGTCTTGCCTTCGGCGACGTACTGGGCGATGCGCGCTTCGTCGAACGACCGCCACGGTCCGCCGCCGGCGGGCCCGGATACTCCCGGCGCGCGGGCCAGCCATACCGGCAGGGCGACGGTGGCCACGGCGGCGAGGGCGAGGGCCGCGAGCGCGGGCCGACCGGCGAGGTGGCGGCGGCGACGCAAAGCGAGCGCCAGCAGCAGGGCCGCGCCGCCGAGGGCGGCGGCCAGCGCGGCGCCTTCGCCAACCTGTGCCATGAGTACGCTCGCGAGCCAGATCGCGGTGCCGATCAGGGCGAAACCGAAGACCTGCTTCAGGCGGATCATCCACGCGCCGGGGCGCGGAAGGCGCGTGGCGAGCGCGGGGAACAGGGCGACCGCGAGATAAGGAAGCGCGAGCCCGAGGCCGAGCGCCGTGAACACCGCCAGAATCTCGCCCGCGCCGCGCGCCAGCGCGAAGCCGATCGCGGTGCCGAGAAACGGCGCGGTGCACGGTGTCGCCAGCAGGGTGGCGAGCGCGCCGGCGAGGAAATGCCCGCCGAGGCCGTGGGTGTGGGTCGGCGTCGCGCCGAGATCGGCGACCGCCTCGGGCAAGTGCACCTCGAACAGGCCCCACAGATTGGCGGCGAACAAGGTTGTCACCACGATCATGGCGGCGAGGAACCACGGCTGCTGGAACTGGATGCCCCAGCCGATCGCCGCGCCCGCCGCTTTCAGCGCGATCAGCGCGCCCGCCAACACCAGGAACGCGGCGAGGATACCGCCCGCCGAGGCGACGAACGAAAACCGCACGTCGCGCGCGGCCGCGCCGCCGTGGCCGACGAGGCCGAGCAATTTGAGCGACAGCACCGGCAACACGCACGGCATCAGGTTGAGGATCAAGCCGCCGAGGAGCGCCAAGCCGAGCACGGCGACGAGCGACAGGCCTACCACCGGCGCGCCGCCGGGCGGCGCACCAGTCGCGGCGACGGCGACGAGGGTGTGTTCGACCGCGCGCGGGCCGTCGGTGAGCGTTACCGAAATCGGCTTGCCGATGAGGGCGCCCGCCTCGGCGCCGTCGACCGGCAGGGTCAGGGCGACGCGGGTGCGGCCGTCGGCGAAGACGGCGGTGGGCGGATGAAAATTGGCGGTGTCGATTCCGCCGACGTCGAGAAACGCGTCGGGCGCGGCGAAGGGTTCGCGCGAAGTGGCGGTAACGGTCACGCTCGCGGCGTTCTTGCCGCTTCCGGCTCGCGCTTCGACGCGTTCGATCGTCAGGCCCTGCACCGCGCCGTCGCCGGGCACGCGCGCGGCGAAGCGGTTGATCAGGTGCGCTTCGGCGCTCGGCGCCGCCGGGCCCGCCGGCAACGCCAACGCGAGCTTCGCGGTGTGCGGCACGCAAATCTGGTCGCAGGTGAGAAAATCGACGGTGGCGGAAAGGGTAAGCGCTTCGCCCGGCGTCGCGGGCCGGAGGGCGAGCGGCAACACCACCTCGTCCTTGTAACCGATGGTCTCGACGTCAAGCAGCTTGAAGCGCTCCGGCGTCGGCCACTCGATCCGCGCGTCCTTGACGTTGGTCGAGCCGTCCCATTTGAGCTTGGGCGGAAAGCCGGCGTCGCCGGGCGCGCGCCAATAAATTTTCCAGCCCTTCTCCATCTTGAAGTGGAGGCCGAGCGGCACGCGATCGCCCGTGCCGGTCGCGGTCACGGCGGAGACGAGACGGACCTTGGTGTAGACGGTGTCCGACCATGGCGACGCGGGTTCGGCGTCGGCGGCGGTCGGCGTCGCCACGGCGAGGCCGAGAACGAGTCCGACCTTCGCCCAAACAACGGAAGCGGTTCGACAAGCGCGCGCGGTCATGGGGTGCGGCGTTTACTATAACGCTTCGCCGGGGCGCGCAAAACGACGCGCATGGACCTCACGCACTCTTTATCGCGGCGATTTATCGAGGTTCCGCGCCGCAACCGGACGGGTTATACTATATTTCGGTATGCGAATCGTTCGCGACGGAGCCGATTTCATGTCGACGGACAAAATTGCCGTGAACGGCGGCCCCTATCTCACCGGCCAACTGCTGGTGGCGATGCCGGGACTCGCCGATCCGCGCTTCGCCAGGACCGTCATCTACATGTGCGCCCACAACGCCGAAGGCGCGATGGGACTGGTCCTCAACAAGACCATCGAATCGCTGACTTTTCCCGACCTGCTGTCCCAGCTCGGCATCGAAAGCGCGGCCGGCGGCATTCCGATCCGCGTTCACTTCGGCGGGCCGGTGGAATCGGGGCGCGGCTTCGTGCTCCATTCGGCCGATTACGTGCAGGACGCGACCATGCTGGTCGACAACCGGGTGGCGCTGACCGCGACCATCGACATCCTGAAGGCGATCGCGCAAGGGGCGGGGCCGAAGCAGCGCCTGCTCGCGCTCGGCTATTCCGGTTGGGGTGCGGGCCAGTTGGACGCCGAGATCAAGGCCAACGGCTGGCTCAGCGTGCCGGCGGACGAGGAATTGGTGTTCGGCCCCGACCTCGACGGCAAGTGGCTGAAGGCGATGAAGAAGATCGGCATCGATCCCCGCATGCTCGCCGACACCGCCGGGCACGGATAATTTCCGACTTTAGTGGGGCTTCAGCCGCTCCGCGATGCGCGGATATTCGCGCACGCCCGCGATCGGGCCGAGCAGCGCCACGGTCGGCGCGGACGCCGTCAACCTTCGCGCCACGCGCTGGATGGTTTCCTTGTCCGCCGCCTCGATCTTGGCGACGATTTCCTCGGGACTTATCGGCCGGCCGAACAGCATGATCTGGCGCGCCGCCTGTTCGCAGCGCGCGGTGGTGCTTTCGAGCGTCATCAGAATGCTGGCCTTGAGTTGCGCCCGGGCGCGCGCGATCTCGCCCTCGCCGAGATCGTCGGCGACGCGCCGCGTCTCGCGCGCGATCAGGTCGATCGCCTGGTCGGCGTCCTCGGCGCTGGTGCCGGCGTAGACGCCGAACAGCCCGCCGTCGGCGTAGCACGACAGGAACGAATAGATGTCATAGGCGAGCCCGCGCCGCTCACGCACCTCCTGGAACAAGCGCGAGGACATGCCGCCGCCGAACAAGGTCGAGAACACGCTGGCGGCGAAAAAATCGTCGTCGAGCGCGCCGATGCCGTCGAAGCCGAGCAGGATGTGCGCCTGCTCGAAATCGCGCGTGCGGCGGAATTCGCCGCCTTGGTAACGGGCTGGCTCGGTCCTGGCCGGGACGGTGCCGGGCAATTCGCCGAACGTCTTGTCGACCAGCGCCACCAGCCAGTCGTGATCAACGCGGCCGGCGGCAGCGATCACCGTTTGGGCGGGGCCGTAATGGTCGTGCATGTAGCCGAGGATGGTGTCGCGCGGGAGCGCGCGGATCATGTGAGGCGCGCCCAAGATGGAACGGCCAAGCGCCTGGCCGGGATACGCGGTTTCCTGGAAATTGTCGAAGATCACGTCGTCGGGGGTGTCGTTGGCTTGCCCGATTTCCTGGAGGATGACGGAGCGTTCGCGCTCGAGTTCGTCCGCATCGATGGTCGAATGCTGGACGATGTCGGCGATCATGTCGACGGCGAGCGCCAGGTCCTCGCGCAGCACCTTAGCGTGGAACGCGGTATATTCGCGCGTGGTGTGGGCGTTCATGTGGCCGCCGACCGACTCGATTTCCTCGGCGATGGCGCGCGCGGTGCGCCGGCGCGTGCCCTTGAACGCCATGTGCTCGAGGAAATGGGAGACGCCGCTCACATTTTCGTCCTCGTGCCGGGTGCCGACACCGACCCACGCGCCAAAGGTGACGGTTTCGACCGTGCGCATGGCGTCGGTCACGACCCGAAGACCATTGGCGAGCCGGGTGACGCGGACATCCTGGGTCATGGGCGTTTCCGGGACGTTTCGTCGTTGATTGGGGCGCGCGCGGCGACGAAGGCCTTGAGGCGGGCAAGATCATTGGGCAGCGTCGCGCAGCGTTCGCGGCGGTCGTAAAGATCGGCGAGCCGGGCGGGCAGCGCCGGGCGCACCCCGCAGGCGGCCTCGACCGCGTCGGGAAACTTGGCCGGATGCGCGGTCGCCAGCGCGACCAGGGCGCCGTCGTCCGGCCGGTGCAGGGCCGCGCCCGCCGCCAGGCCGATCGCCGAATGAGGATCGAGAATTTCGCCGCATGACCGATGGACGTCGCGGATGACGCGCGCGGTGCCCTTGTCGTCGAGACGGAAGCCGGCAAATTGGCGGGTAATACGGCCCCACCGCTCGCGCCCGAAATCGGCGCGTCCCGTTCGGGCGAATGCGGTCATCGCGTCGGCGAGCGGCGCGGATTTCCGATTCCACGCCTCGAACAGCAGGCGCTCGAAGTTGCTGGAAACCTGGATGTCCATGCTCGGGCTCGTGGTCGGCACCACCTTGGCGGTCGCCATCACGCCGGTCGCGAGATAGCGGGTCAGGATGTCGTTGCGGTTCGATCCGACGAACAGGCGCGCGATCGGCAAGCCCATGCGGCCCGCGACGTAGCCGGCATAGACGTTGCCGAAGTTTCCGGTCGGCACCGCGAACGAGATTTTGCGCTCGGGCGCGCCGAGGGCGGCGCCGGCGGCGAAGTAATAGGCGACTTGCGCCATGATCCGCGCCCAGTTGATGGAATTGACCGCGGCCAGGCGATGGCGGTCGCGGAACGCGTGGTCGTTGAACATCGCCTTCACCAGGGCCTGGCAGTCGTCGAAGGTGCCCTCGATGGCGATGTTGTGGACGTTGGCGTCGGCGACGGTGGTCATCTGGCGGCGCTGCACGTCGGAGACGCGGCCCCTGGGATGGAGGATGAAAATCCGCATGCGCGCGCGGCCGCGGCAGGCCTCGATCGCGGCGGCGCCGGTATCACCCGAGGTGGCGCCGACGATCGCCATCCGCTCGCCGCGCTCGGCCAACACCCTATCGAACAGCCGCCCGACCAGTTGCAGGGCGTAATCCTTGAAGGCGAGTGTCGGCCCGTGGAACAGCTCCATCAGCCAGCGGTCGGCGCCGATCTGCTTCAAGGGCGCGACCGCGGCGTGATCGAACCCGGCGTAGGTGTCGGCGACCAGCTGCGCGAACGCGGCCTTCGGAATGGCGCCCGCGACGAACGGATGCATGACGCGCCGGGCGATGTCGGCATAAGAACGGCCTTGCAGGTCGCGGATATCGCCGGGCGACAGGCGCGGGAATTTTTCCGGCACGTAAAGGCCACCGTCGCGGGCCAAGCCGGCGAGGAGCACGTCGGCGAAGCCGATCCGGGGGCCAGGGCCGCGGGTCGAGACGTATTTCATGGCGGAGCGCACCCTATACCCCGCCGGGACGCAGGGCTAGTGTTCGCGCAAATAGCGCGCCCGCAGGTGGGCGAGGAAATCGTCGGGTTCCAGCGCCCGCCCGGTGGCGTCGGCCACGATCGTCGCGGTCGTGGCCGAGGACGCCCGGGCGTGGATGCGCTCGCGGAGCCAGCCGATCAGAGGAGCGAAGCGGCCGTTGGCGATATCGTTCGGCAGATCGGGCAGCGCGCGGCGGACGGCGGCGAAGAGTTGCGCGGCGATCAGCGCGCCCAAGGTGTAGGACGGGAAATAGCCGAACGCGCCGTCGAACCAATGGATGTCCTGGAGGCAGCCTTCCCGGTCGGACGACGGCGTCAGGCCGAAGTGACGGACCATCGCCTCGGTCCAGGCCGCGGGCAAGTCGCGCGGGCGGAGGTCGCCCGCGAGCATGGCTTGTTCGATCCGGTGGCGGAAGATCACGTGCAGCGGGTAAGTCGCCTCATCGGCGTCGACACGGATGTAGCCGGGCCGGACGCGGGTCACGAGCGCGTGCAGGTTGGCGGGCGCTCCCGCCGCGCCGACGGCCAGAAATTCGCGCAGCAACGGCGCCAGAAAGTCGAAGAATTCGCGCGACCGGCAAACCTGCATTTCGATCAACAGGGACTGGCTTTCGTGCAGCGCCATGCCGCGCGCCTCGCCGATCGGCTGGCCGCGCCATTGGGCGGGCAGACCCATTTCGTAGAGGGCATGGCCGGTTTCGTGCAGCGTGCTCATCAAGCCGGAGACGAAGTCGTCTTCGTCGTAGCGGGTGGTGAGGCGGATATCGTCCGGCACGCCGCCGCAGAACGGATGCGCGCTGACGTCGAGCCGGCCGTGGGCGAAGTCGAATCCGAATGCCGCCATCAGCTTGAGCGCGAGCTGGCGCTGACTTTGCGCCGGAAACGTGCCTTCAGGCCGGACCGGCTGGCGCCGCGTCGCTTGGCGCTCGACCGCCTTGGCGACGATCGGCGGCAATTCCTGTTCGAGCCGCGCGAACACGCGGTCGATGTCGGCGGCGCGCGCGCCGGGCTCGTGTTCGTCGAGCAGCGCGTCGTAGGGCGCGAGGCCGAGCTTCGCGCCTTTGGCCGCCGCCGCCTCGCGCACCAGCCCGACCACGGTCTCGAACGACGGCAGAACGGCGGCGAAGTTGCCCGCCCCGCGCGCGTCGCGCCAGATCGCCTCGCACGCGGCGCAGGCGCGCGCGAGCGCCGTGACCAGATCCTCGGGGAGCGCGTTGGCGTGCGCCCATTGGCGGCGCATTTCGGCGACATTGGCGCGTCGCCACGCATCGAGGTTCGGGTCCGATTCAGCGGCCGCGAGAAGGTCATCGGTGCCGGCGCGGACCAGGGTCTCATGGCGGAGCGCCTGCAACTCCGCGAGCTGTTCGGCGCGCGCGGCCGCGCTGCCTGCCGGCATCATGACGGCACGGTCCCAGTTGAGCACGCTCGCCGCTTCGCCGATCAGGGCGGCACGGCGGAACTGGCGCTCGAGTTGGCCATAGGCGCTTTCAGGCATTCGCCGATAGTGGCCGGGCTCAACCTGGGACGCAAAGAGTGTCAGGGAAAAAGGCTGATTTTTCATGTACTCCGCCACTGACTGTGGTCAAAATAGCACAATAAATAATCATTTTTATAATAACTGTATTTTTGATTGAAAAATAGGCAGATATTTGTCTTGATACGTCGCGTGTAATTCTTTTGCCACAGTATTTGGCAACGGTGGGAAGTTGAACTCCCATATGGTGAATAATTTTTTTCGGGGCGATAGTTGTCCTCAGCCAAGCTTTTATTATCGGCCATAAGGGCCTGTCCGCGCGCGAAAAACAAATCCAAGGAAGGGTGTCGAAAATGATCGATCGCGAATCGCTATGCCGTACCAAGTTTTGGCTCATGGCCGGTCTGGCCGCATCGGCCGGCGCAATCGCGACACCGGCCGACGCGCAAGTTTCGCGCGAAACCGGCCGCGACAAGGTCAAGCTCACCCTCAGCGGGCACGTCAACCGGGCCCTGATGTTCGCCGATGACGGCAAATCCTCGCGCACGTTGATCGTCGACAACGCCGCCGCGACCACGCGCTTCAACATGTCCGCGGAAGCGGAAGTGAGCGACGATTTCGCCCTGGGCGCGCAGATCGAGACGGAAATTCCGTCCAACAGCGCAAGTATCGTCACGATTCACCAGGGCAACGGCGACAACAACCAGAATCAAACCCGGTTCGTCGAACGCAAGATGGAGGTGTTCGCGGCCCATAAGCGCCTGGGCAAGATCTGGCTCGGCCAAGGCAGCACCGCGACCGACGAAATCGTCGAATCTGATCTTTCCGGCACCACCGTTTCCGGCAACTACGCCGACGCGGGCGTGATCGGCTCGGCGCTGGTGTTCTACAACACGCGTACCCGCTCCTATACGGACGGCCCGACGGTCGGCGATGTCGTCGTATCGCTCAACGGCGGCATGGACGACCGTATCCGTTACGACACCCCGACCTACGGCGGATTCTTCGCCTCCGCTTCGTTCGTGTCGGGCGGGCAAGGCGACGCGGCGCTACGCTACGGCGGCAAGATCGGCCCGTTCGAGATCGCCGCGGCGCTCGGCTATTCCAACGTCAGCGGCATCAACACCACGGTCGAGGACCGCGTCGTCGGCTCGGCGGCGGTGCTGCACGAAAGCGGATTCAATGTCGCATTTTCAGCCGGTCGGCAGCAGCACAAGGCTGCCAACCGCGACGACGGGACCAGCTATTACGGCAAGGTCGGCTACATCGCCAAGCTGTTCGGAATCGGGCCCACCGCCTTCGCCGTCGACTATGGCGTCTACAACGATTACGGCCAGAACGGCGACGAGGCCAAGCAATATTCGGCCGCCGTCGTCCAACACTTCGAGGACATCGGCAGCCAGATCTATGTAATGGGCAAGGCTTTCGAACTCGACCGTACCGGCGCGAGCTACGACGACATCCGCCTGTTGCTGGTGGGCGGCCGCGTTCAGTTCTGATCAGAGAAATCGCGCGATCACCCGGTCGGCGAGCAGCGCGACGAAGATCAGGAACAGATACAGGATCGAATAGAGGAACATCGGCCGCGCCGGGCCGACGCCGGGATCGCGCGCGAGCCGGATCGCGTGGCCGGCAAAAAGAGCGCCCAGCGCCAGCGCGGCGATCCCGTACGGCCAGCCCGACATGCCGATCGCGACCGGCGCCAGCGTCGCCGGCAACAGCAACGCCGTATAGGCGAGCATCAGCCGCTTGGTATGTCGGGGGCCGGCGACCACCGGCATCATCGGCACGCCGGCGGCGGCGTAATCGGCGTTGCGATAAAGCGCGAGTGCCCACGAATGCGGCGGCGTCCACAGGAAGATGATGGCGAACAAGACGATCGCGCCGAGCCCAACGTCGCCGGTCACCGCCGCCCAGCCGATCATCGGCGGCAGTGCGCCCGAAGCCCCGCCGATGACGATGTTCTGCGGTGTTCGCCGCTTCAGCCACACGGTGTAGATCAACACGTAATAAAGTATGGTGAGCGCAAGCAGGCCGGCGGCGACGGCGTTAACCAGCAGGGCCATGGCGCCGACCGACGCGATCCCGAGCAAAATCCCGACCACCAACGCTTCGACGGGGCGCATCCGGCCGGCGGGGATCGGACGTCCCATGGTTCGGCGCATGACCCGGTCGATGTCCTGGTCGTACCACATATTGATCGCGCCCGAGGCCCCGGCTCCGGCGGCGATGCACAAAATGGCGATCGCCGCGGTCGCGAGCGCGATCGTGCCGGGCGCGAGAATCAGGCCAACGCAAGCCGTGAACACCACCAGCGACATCACGCGTGGCTTCAGGATCACGCCGTAGTCGGCGATACGGAAGCGGTGCTGGGTTTCTTCGGGCACGGCGCCGGGCACGGATTGGCCTTCGGCCCCGGTGGTGCGGGTCGCGGACATGGGCAGGCGACGGTCCTCGAAAGTGGCGGGTGACGCCATTTTACACGCTCCTCTCGCGGCGCAACAACGCTCCGGCCAGGGTAACAATAAAGAGAATCCCGCCCATGACCGCGATCAAGGCCCCGAAACCGTTGAGGTAAAGCCCGAGCTTGGCCCCGAGCTCGACCAGCCCCTGGGCTTCGCCGGCGGCCTTGCGCGGCGCGCCGTAGCCGCCGGCCCAGAAGAGGCCCAGGCTGGCAAGCGCTTGGCCCGCGCCGTAAAGCCAGATCTGAACGGCAAGAACGCGGCTTCCCCTCGGAGGCCGGCCGGCGCGCGGCAGCGCGATTCTTAAGAAAACGCCCATCAGCGCCAAATTGATGCCGCCGATGACCCCATGATAGTGCGCGGGCGTGCGGGTATCGGCACCGTCGACGAACAGGCCGAGCAGACCGCCGACGCCGAACACCGCGACCGAAAGCGCGAGCGCGAGAAAGGCCGGATCGCGGCGAATATCCGGCCGGGTGCGCGCGGCCGGAATCAGTCGGCGGGCGATCGCCCCGGCCGCAAGCAGCGGCGCCGGCGCCAGCGCGTATTGCAACAACGCGAACGCTTCCCATCGGACCGAAGAATTGACATCGAGCGCGAGATCGAGGCCGAGGCCCGCGCCCGCGCCAAGAACGAGCAGGCCGGCGGCCAGGCGAAAGGCGGGGCTGTCCCCGCTCCCGCCTAGGACATCGTCGGCGAGCGCGATCCAGGCCGCGATCAGGATGGCGACGTTGAGAAATTGCAAAATGTGCCCGCCGCCCCAGAATAAGGCCTCGTTGAAATCGAACGACGGCGCGGCTGGCGCGAGCGCGACGGCGGACAGGACGAAAGCGACGAGGGCGAGGACGTAGACCGCGCTACCCGCGCCGAGTACCAGCGCATGCGGCGTGCGCGCCAGAGCGCCTCGCGCCAGATCGACGAGGAAACGGCCGACCGGCAACAGCATCGCGCCTGCGAGCAGCGCGAGCCCAAGATAATAGAGCGGATCGGTAATGGCCGGGACGTAGTTGTTGAGGGTCGGCTCGCCGCGATCGGTCAGTGACGGCACCAGCAGCAGAACGAACGAAGCGGCCGCGCCGCCGAGCGCAATTCGGTCGATGGTCGAGGCGGTCGCCGGTCGCGAGGCCAGTGCCAACATCAACCCGAATGCGGCCAGGAACCATACCACGAAGGAGAAAACGACGTGCGCCACCAAGCCACGCTCGAAGAACGCCACCGGCCAGGGAAACAGGGTCTGGCTGCCGGGAATGCGCGAGAGCGCGAGCAGCACGGCCATCGCGCCGGCAAGCGCGAGCGCGAGCGCGGCCAAGCCCATCCACGCGCGCAGCACCTCGCGATTCGGCATTTCAACCATGGTGCGGAAACAGGTGCACGGCCATGACATAGACCACCACGCCGGAGACGCCGACGTACATCCAAACCGGCCAAGTGACGCGGGCGATGCGGCGGTGCGCGTCGAACGAACCCCGAAGCGCGCGCCAGACCGCGAGCGGCACCATCGGCACCAGGGCGATGGCACCGATTACGTGCAGCGCGAGAATGGAAAAATACACCGGCCGCACCCATCCTTCGCCGCCGAATCGCGCGAATCCGGAGTTGAGCTTGTAGATCACGTAAACAATCAGAAACGCCGCCGATGCGGCGAGCGCCGACACCATCATGCGGCGATGTCGAACGCGATCGCCTCGACGGATAAAAACATACCCCACGGCTAGGAATAGCGCCGAAAGCGCGTTGAGGGCGGCGATGGCATGGGATAAATCCTGGATCGTCCAATTCTGGATCATGACCGACCTGATCCGGGGGCTTAGGACATTTTCCAGATGATCGATGCGTACATGAACAGCGCGAGGGCAAGCAGCGCCAACGCCAGCATCCATTTTCTGCGGTTCATGGTGCGATAACTCGGGCCAATTTTCGCGCGCCGGCAGAGCCCGGCGCCCCCGGAAAAAGCCCCTTTTAATGGCACTCTGGCCGTGTTAGCAAATGCTATGTCGCGGGGGTTGGCGGCGCACGTCGCGCCATCGGCGAAGATCACGCTGTAAAGGCGGGCTCGCGGCGGGGGTTTCCAAAACTGTTTTCCACTATGCGGATAAGGCCATGTTCACACGCTTTGCTCGGTTAATTCCCAGCGCGGCAGCGATCCTGCTCACCGCGGCGGTCCCGGCTTCGGCCTCCCAGCCGCGCCCGTGGCAGATGACCTTCCAGCCGGCGGCCACGCCGGTGATGGAGCAGATCCAGTCGTTCAACGACCTTCTGTTCTGGATCATCGTCGCCATCACGTTGTTCGTTTTGGCGCTGCTCTGCTACTGCGCCATCAAGTTCAACGAGAAATCGAATCCGACGCCTTCGAAGACGACACACAACACCGCGCTCGAAGTGATTTGGACCGTGGTCCCGATCCTGATCCTGGTGGTGATCGCGGTGCCGTCGTTCCGCCTGCTCTATTTCATGGACCGGACCGACAAGCCAGAAATGACCCTCAAGGTCGTTTCGCACCAGTGGTACTGGTCTTATCACTACCCCGACCACGGCAACCTCAACTTCACCAGCAACATGGTTCCGGCCGAGGATTTGAAGCCTGGCCAGCCGCGCTTGCTCACCGTCGATAACGAAGTGGTGTTGCCGGTCGACACCAACGTTCGCGTCTTGGCGACGTCAGAAGACGTGATTCACAATTGGGCGGTTCCGGCGTTCGGGGTCAAGATCGACACCGTGCCCGGCCGTACCAACGAAACCTGGGTGCGCATCACCAAGGAAGGCACCTATTACGGCCAATGCTCGGAATTGTGCGGCATCAATCACGGCTTCATGCCGGTCCAGGTGCGCGCCGTTTCCAAGGCGGCTTTCGCGCAATGGACCGAAGAGGCGAAGAAGAAATTCGCCGCCACGCCCGAAACCGTTCACGTCGCCGCCACCCGCTGAGAGGCTCGCGCGTTATTTCGAGGATCTGAGAGGACACCGCCATGGCTTACGCCGCTCACGACGCCCACGCTTCCCACGACCACCACCCCACGGGATGGAAGCGCTGGCTCTATTCCACCAACCACAAGGACATCGGCACCATGTATTTGGTGCTGGCCGGGATCGGCGGCTTGGTCGGCGGGATAATGTCGTGGTTGATCCGCCTCGAACTGTCACAGCCGGGGCTCCAATACATCACCGATCCGCACTTCTATAACGTGCTGGTCTCGGCCCACGGCTTGATCATGGTGTTCTTCTTCGTCATGCCGGCCCTGATCGGCGGCTTCGGCAACTGGATCGTGCCGATGATGATCGGCGCGCCGGACATGGCATTCCCGCGCATGAACAACATCAGCTTCTGGCTGACCGCGGGCGGGCTGATCCTGATTCTTGCCGCCGGCTTCACCGCCGGCGGGCCGGGGACCGGTTGGACGGTGTATCCGCCGCTCGCCAGCAACGAATACCACCCCGGCCCGGCGGTCGACTTGGCTATTCTCAGTCTGCACATCGCCGGCGCGGGATCGATTCTTGGCGCGATCAACTTCATTGTCACCATCATGAACATGCGCGCCCCCGGCATGACGCTGCACCGCATGCCGCTGTTCGTGTGGGCGACGCTGGTGACTGCCGTATTGCTGGTGCTGGCGCTGCCGGTGTTGGCGGGCGGTCTCACTATGCTGCTGACCGACCGCAATTTCGGCACCACCTTCTTCAAGCCGGGCGGCGGCGGCGATCCGATTTTGTGGCAGCACCTGTTCTGGTTCTTCGGCCACCCGGAAGTCTACATCATGATCATTCCGGCGTTCGGCATCGTCAGCCAGATCGTCTCGACCTTCTCGAAGAAACCGGTGTTCGGCTATCTCGGCATGGCCTACGCCATGGCGGCGATCGGCGTGATCGGCTTCGTCGTCTGGGCGCACCACATGTATTCGGTCGGCCTCGACGTCAACACGCGGGCCTATTTCATCGCCGCGACCATGGTGATCGCGGTGCCGACCGGCGTGAAGATTTTTAGCTGGATTGCCACCATGTGGGGCGGCTCGCTCCGCTTCGACACGCCGATGTTGTGGGCGGTCGGGTTCATCTTCCTGTTTGTGGTCGGCGGCGTGACCGGCATTCAGCTCGCCAACGCCGGCCCGGACATGGCCTGGCACGACACCTATTACGTGGTGGCGCATTTCCACTATGTGCTATCGCTCGGCGCCGTGTTCGGGATTTTCGGCGGTTTCTATTACTGGATCGGCAAAATGTGCGGCCGTCAGTACCCCGAGCCGGCCGGCCGTCTGCACTTCTGGCTGACGTTCGTCGGCGTCAACCTGCTGTTCTTCCCGCAGCACTTCCTCGGCATGGCCGGCATGCCCCGGCGCATCCCCGACTATCCGGACGCCTACGCCGGCTGGAACATGGTCTCGAGCGCGGGCGCGGTGATCACCATCCTCGGCACCGTCTGGTTCCTATGGGTAGTGTTCCGCACCTTCACCTCGGGCGAAAAAACGGCCGCCAATCCGTGGGGGCAGGGCGCGACCACGCTGGAATGGACGGTGCCCTCGCCGGCGCCGTTCCATACCTTCGAGGAAACGCCGCGCATCGCGCCCGAGGCCGCGCACTGAACCGCCCGCGCTCCGAAATCGATCCATGGCCGCCGCAGCCGATCGCCGCAATCTTCGCCTTGCCGTCGCCCTCTTCGGGGGCGTCGCGGGCATGATCGGCTTGGCCTATGCCTCTGTGCCGCTTTACCGGCTGTTCTGCCAGGTCACCGGATTCGGCGGCACCACCCAGGTGGCGAAGGCGGCCCCGGGTACGGCGGCGGGACGCACGATCACGGTACGATTCGACGCCAACGTGGCGCGCGATCTGCCGTGGCGGTTCGAGCCGGTTCAGGGGTCGGCCACGGTCGCGATCGGCGAAAACGCACTCGCCTTCTACCGCGTGCGGAATCTTTCCGACAAACCCGTCACCGGAACGGCGACCTTCAACGTCACCCCGCACAAGGCCGGGCCCTATTTCGCCAAGGTCGAATGCTTCTGCTTCACCGAGCAGACGCTGGCCCCAGGCGAAACCATGGACATGCCGGTGTCGTTCTTCGTTGACCCCGAAATCCTCAAGCGGGCCGAAGCCGACGACGTAAGCGAAATCACGCTGTCCTACACCTTCTTCCGCGCGATTCCCTCGAATCGCAGTTAACCTTCCGAACGCGCAGCAACGGAGAGAGACATGTCGAGCCCGTCCACTACCCATAAGCATCCCTGGCACATGGTCGATCCGAGCCCGTGGCCGGTGGTGGGCGCCGCGGCCGCGCTACTCACGGCGTTCGGGTTGATCTGGTACATGCACGAAGGGCCGATCTGGCTGTTCCTCGTCGGCGTGGCCGGCTTGTTGGTCACGTTCTGGGGCTGGTGGCGCGACGTGATCGCCGAAGGCACCCATCAGGGGCATCACACCGATCCGGTGTCCACCGGTTTGCGCCTCGGCATGATCCTGTTCATCGCCTCGGAAGTGATGTTCTTCTTCGCTTTCTTCTGGGCGTTCTTCCACTCCTCGATGCCGATCCTGAGCAAGGTCGCGGCGACCATCTGGCCGCCCGCGGGCGTACAGCCGCTCAATCCCTGGACTCTGCCCTTCCTCAACACCTTGATCCTGCTGACCTCGGGCGCCACGGTGACGTACGCCCACCACGCGCTGCTCAAAGGCAATCAGAAAGGCACCGTCGTCGGCCTTGCTCTTACCATCGCGCTCGGCATCATCTTTACAGGGACCCAAGCCTACGAATACGGCGTCGCCGCGTTCAAGTTCAAGGACGGCATCTATTCGTCGACCTTCTATCTCGCCACCGGATTCCACGGCGCCCACGTCATCATCGGCACCTGCTTTCTGATCGTGTGCCTGTTCCGCGCGGCGAAGGGTCACTTCAAGCCAGAAAAGCATGTCGGCTTCGAAGCTGCCGCCTGGTACTGGCACTTCGTCGACGTGGTCTGGCTGTTCTTGTTCGCATGGGTCTACTGGTGGGGCACCGCCGGCTACAAGGGTCCGTTCTGAACCGGGAGACCCTATGACGCAGACGGCGGGCGCGAGCGATCTTCCGGCGACCATCCGCCTCGTCTCCGTCGATGCCTCGGGGCGCTGGCTGGCCGCCGGCTGGATGGACGTCCGCCGCGCGCCGGGGGTCAGTCTCGGATATGGTGCCGTGTTCGCGGTCGTGAGCCTGGCGCTCACGGGCGGTCTTCTCTTCCTCGGTCTCGGCTCGCTGATCCTGCCGCTCGCGGGCGGGTTCGTGCTGATGGCGCCGCTGCTGGCGATCGGATTCTACGACATCAGCCGCCGGCTCGAATCCGGCGAACGGCCCTCGGCCGGCGCGGTCGCGCGCGCAAGCTCGGCCGGGTTCGCCCAGGTCGGCGCGATGGGCGCGGTTCTGATGTTGGTATTCCTGGTTTGGACGTTGCTGGCGCTGGTGCTGTTCGTCCTGTTCTACGGGCAAAGCCCGCCGCCGCTCGACCGGTTCGTCGAGGAGATCTTGTTTTCGGTGCGGGGAGGGCTCTTCCTCGCCCTCGGCACGGCGGTGGGGGCGGTGATCGCCACGCTCGCGTTCACCATCAGCGCATTCTCGTTTCCGATGCTTCTCGACCGGCCGGTCGACGTCGTCACCGCGATCCTGGTCAGCGCCCGGGCGGTGCGGGCCAACTGGCGGGTGATGTTCGGTTGGGCGGCGCTGATCGTGCTGCTGACCGGGGTCGGATTCGTGACCCTGTTTCTCGGCTTGGCGGTGGTGATGCCGCTGCTTGGCCATGCGTCCTGGCACGCCTATCGGGACGTGATCGAGCCGCGTTAACCCTAATCGATCCCGGTTTGGCGGTCGCCCGTCGTTTGGCGTATCCTGTCTTCGGGACGGGACCGTATGAACGAGAACGCGCGCACAGTGGAAAAAAAGGCCGCGCCGGAATCCCGGGCGGACGGCGCAACCGCGCCGGCTCCCACCTTGGCCGAGCGGATCGCCGCCGTGACGCGCGCGGCGCTCGCGCGGGCCGAGGAGGACGCGGAATTCCAAATTCCCCACCCGGCGGTGGTCGGCAAGACGTTCATTACGCTCGCCGACGCGCTCGCCCAGGATCCGGTCCGGGTAGCCTCGGCGCAGGCCGACTTGTGGCGGTCCTACGCGCGGCTGTGGCGCGCTTACGCCGCCCGCCTCGCCGACGGTCCGGCCGCGGCGGTGGTCGAGCCGGCGCCCGACGACCGCCGCTTCAAGGATGAAGCCTGGAGCGAAGACCCGAGCCTCGATTTCCTGAAGCAGGCGTATCTGTTGGGCGCGCGCTGGCTGCAAGGGTTGCCCGCGCTCGCGCGCGACCTCGATCCCGCCCAGCGCCGCAAGGCGGAGTTCTACCTGCGCCTGATCGCGGACGCGCTCGCGCCGACCAATTTTCCCTCCACGAACCCGAAGGTGCAACGCGCGATCGCGGCCGAAAAGGGCGCGAATC